>NZ_CATQFT010000039.1:0-317 GCF_958267405.1 Neisseria maigaei
TGCCTGATTATCAGGTATCCGGGGAGGATTAAGGGGGTATTTGGGTAAAATTAGGCGCAATTAGGGGCGAAAACAGCCGAAAACCTGTGTTGGGGTTTTGGTTGTTGGGGGGAAAGGAATTTTGCAAAGGTCTCAGCCTTATCACGTTTTCAACTGCCGCCACACACCCAAAGGCCGCCTGAGACCCTTTTTCAGACGTTCCGCTCCGATACCCCCAACAAAACGCCGCCCGAACGCATATTCAGACGGCATTTCCTTTGCATTGATTCATTCCCCGATATAGCGCAGGTCTTTCTCCAGCCATTTCCCTTCCAAAC
>NZ_CATQFT010000040.1:0-142566 GCF_958267405.1 Neisseria maigaei
AGTTTTTCAGACTTCGCCTGTTGCAGCATTTTCTTTTTAGCGGCAGGTGTCAGCACCCAGTCGCTTCCATCCCATTTGTGGTATTCCGACGGGCGCGGCGGGGAAACGGTCAAATCGTCGGACACGACGCAGCCGGAATTGAGGGCGGCCAGCAGCTCGGCATGTTGTTCGGGGCTTACGGGACGCGCGCCTTCGGGGGCTTGGTCGGGGGTGTCCGCGTCGTAAAAGGCGCGGTCTTTGTAGTAAATGGTCATCGGGTTTCCTTTCGGGTTGTTGTTGCGGATTGGCGGCGGGTCGGTTACGCCTCCCCCTGCGGGCAGGCTTCGCACTCTGAAGGGGTCGGCGGCTTTTTGCGCGGTTGTTCCCGCCTTTCGTTGTTCCTGCCCTTTTGTTCGTCATTCCCGCGCAGGCGGGAATCCAGTCCGTTCGGTTTCAGCCGTTTCCGATAAACCGCCTTAACGTTGCAGGTCTGGATTCCCGCCTGCGCGGGAATGACGGGGGCGGTTTCGGTTCTTTCCGATAGATTCCTGTGGTTTTTCGGTTACTGGATTCCCGCTTTCGCGGGAATGACGGAAGGAGGCGGGAATGGCGGCGGCGGGGTTTCAGACGGCATCGCTGTCGGCGGCGGGGTTGGCGGATTGGCGGGATTCCTACAATCCAACCTGTGTCCAAGCTGCGCCTGCCGCGCGCCCTCCCTGCGCCCATCCTACAGCCTGCCGCGCGTCCTTATGTCCGCCAACGTCCTTTCAATCTCTCTTCGTGTTTCTTCGTCGATTTCAGGTATTCCGGGGTTTATCGCGGGGGGGGGGGCGAGGCGGCTTTGCCGATGGCCATCCAGTCGCAACTGCCTTCGTACCAGTTGGTGATAATGGCGGCGGCGTGGTTTTTGGCGCGGATAAACAGCCAGTTGTATTGCCTTTCGCCGTTGGCTCGCCCCGAATGGCGTTCGGATACGAAGCAGCGGACGTTGCCGTCGGCAAAGGCGATGGGGAAGACGACTTCGTTTTCTATGGGGCCGCCGCCTCTTGTAAACCTGTAGCTGCCGGTCTGTATCATTGTGCCGTCGGGGAATCTGACAATATCCACGCCGCCGATGGTTTGGCGTGTGAATTGCGCGGCAACGGCGGTGCTGATTTTTTCGTCCAGCCCCGGGATTTGGGCGGGGGTGTGGGTGTGGTTGCGGTCGGCTTTTTCCTGCAAACCCTGCGCCAGCCTCGACGCGTCCAACTCGCCCGCATTGACGGTTTCGCCGTGGGACTTTATCCAGAACACGGCTTCGCCCAAGGTGTCGGCGGCTTTGATGCACAGTTTCAAAACCAGGGCTTTGGGGCGGTTTTCGTCGGCGGTGGGGACGACGCGGGATGCGTCGAATGTAAGGGCGGACGGGCGGTCGTTGCCGCCGTCGCCTGCGTCGTATGTCCAGTTTTTGCGGGCGGTGTCGATGCCGAACGCGCCCTCGGGGACGGCGGTGTCGAAGAGTTGCTCGGTGCTTCGGTTGCCGCTGTCGATTTTGCCGGTAATGTTGCGGATTGCGTCTTCCTGCACCTGTCCGACCGCCAAGCCGTTGCCTGCGTTGCGGATAAAGCGGTCGGCGGCTTTGGGGACGTTGGCAATGCTTCCGTATTTGGCAAGCAGCAGGCGGTAAAGTTCGGGATAAGCCGATTCGGTTACGCGTGCGGCGATGTCGTCAAACGCCAGCCAGCCGGTCGGGATTCGGTCGGACGGAAACCACGCGGTGATGCCGATGTCGGTGCGGCTCAAATCGGGCAGGCGGTTGCTGTTGCCCAGGGCGCGGTACAAATCGGGGAAGGTGTTTTGTTCGAAGGTCGTGCCGTCCGCCTTCAAATAGCCTGCGGGGTTTTGTACGGCTTTGGGAAAGGACACGATCGCGCCGACGGGGATGCCGTCCGAATTGAGTTTTTTCCACGCGCTCCAGTCGTCGTTCGCGCTGCTTGTCTGATGGCGTTCGTACACGTCGGACGTGTAGGCGGGATAACCCAACTGGCGGCACCAGCCGGGTTGCGTGCCGGCGATGACTTGGATATGGCAGGCGGTGTTTTCAACGGGCAGGTTTGAGCTGCCGACCGCCGTCGGCAGGGAATAGACGCCGTCGGTTTTGAGGGTGTTCAAATCGCCCCGGAAGGTTTCTACTTTGAAATTGCCGATGCCGTATCCGGACAGGGTGTTCGGTTTGCCTTCGATGTCTTCGTTGAAACGCGGTTTGTTGGCTTTGTGGAAGATGTCGTGGTTGTTGTAGGAAATGCGGTTGTTTGCGCCGTGCAGGCGCAGGGTGTCGTCGCCGAAGACGATGTGGGCGTTGTCGTTATCCGCGCCGATGTAGGCTTTGTAGCCGCCGTTCCAGTGCGTCGGGTTGGCGGACAGGTGGATGCCGCTTTGGAATCGGGTTGCGGCGGCAAAGGTTTTTTGTCCGCCGATTTCTTGGTTGCCGGTGGTAACTACAGCCAGCTTATTCAGTGCTGCCAGTAATTGATTAGGCTGCGACTTATCCGGCTGGATACCGGCCGCAGTCAGCACGGCCAGCAGCTCGGATTGCACTTGGTTGAGCCACCACGCGGGCAGGATGGTGCCCAATTCGGACACGCCGTCGCCCTCGTGGAAGGTCTTATCGGGGGTTTCGATGGGGTGCATAAATCGTCCTTTAGCGGTAGGTAAATCGGATGGCGGTGTGGGCGGGCTTGAGGCGGTTGAACAGGCTCTCGATCACGGCATCGCTGTATTGGCTCAAGCGGCTGCCCGCCGTACCGCTGCCTGCCCGAAAGCGCCACACGGTTTGCGATTGGGCGGCCACGTCCACCCACCACACCCACATAATGTCTTCGCGGGCGAGACGGTCGCCGGCGCGGTTTACACCGGCGCGGAAGGGCTGCGGCTCGCTGATGGTGATGGTGTAGCCGACTGCAGCAGCCAGCCGGATGAAATACGGGATGCTTAGGCCGCCGGTCTCATTGAGTTTGACCAACACATCGGCTACACGGCGGGCGTAGTTGTCGGGCTGCGGCGGATTGATGCCGAGCAGGCACTCCCATCGTGCGATGTCGCCGCCGGCAGTGGGGGCGTAGGCGGCAGCCAGCACCTGTGCCGACTGCGTTTGCACGCCGTCGAATATGGCGGCTTCCGCCTGCCGCTCGGCGGCCTGCCGGGTGGCACGTACGTCGTAGCTGACGGGCGGATAGTAGAGTGGGAGTAAATCAGCGTAAGTCATAACAGGGTCATCTCAAACGTGCCCAAGGCGAGCCATTGGATGTGCGGGGTGATGGTGGCGTTTTGGTTGGCAGATGGGCTGACCAAAACGCGGTCGAACACGCCCGGGGTATCGCTAATCAGTGCCTCGATATGGCTTTTATAGACGGTGTCGCCCGGCTTGATGGTCGCGAAATAGGCTGACAAGGCGCGCTCGGCAGCCTCCTTGACCGCAGGCAGGGTATAGCCGTCGGCCGGCGATACGCGCACCGATACATTGAGCGGCACGCGCTGCGGCACCATCACCTGCACGTTTTTGGCGGTAACCGGGCGGCGTTCGTCGATATACTGTTGTACGGCGCGCACCACATCGGGAGAGGGTAAACCGGAAGCGGTAAGGATGGCCACATCCACCGTGCCCAAACCACGCCGCAGCGGATACACAAATGCCGCCTCCACCCCTGGCACGTCCATTGCCCAGCGGTAATAGTCGTAGGCGTTGCCGCCGGCGGGCGGCTGGCGCAGACGCGACAGCAGCCTGTCCAACAGCGCGGCATCGCTCTCGATATCGGTGCCGCCCACCATACCGGTGAGCACGGCATCTGCCTCAATGCCGGCAGGCGGGCTTTGCAGTTTGGCCGGGGTGTTGTCCGGCTGATTGCCGGCGGCACCGGCGCTCAGGCAGTGGCAGGCAATCAATACCTGACCGCTGCCGTCGGTTTGACTCGGTGCACCGGTTTGATAGGTAATGTCGCCCACTTGGGCCACCAGCCCGGCAGGCAGAACGGTATTGGGCGCGCCGCTGATGCGGATGCTGCCCGCCGCTGCGGCAGCCGCTTTGCGCCAAATGCGATACATGGCGCAATGGCGCTCCAAATAGGCGGTGTCCGCCGTATCGGCAAATATCTGCCGCAAAATCCACTCTTGATGCCGGTATTGCCCCTCGGCCAGTGCGGCCAAAGCGGTGGCACGGGCGTAATTGTCGCTGCCGGGATGGGTGTGGGCGGCAGGCTGTTGGTTGCTCAAATCGCGCAGGTAGTCGCTGCGCAGTTGCTCAAAGTTTTTGGTTTTCATGCCAGCCGCACCTCGTGGATTAAATTCAAACTCCGGCCGCTTGCATCCACCGCCGCAATATCCAGCCGCAGCCAGCCGCGCCGTGCCAAAGAGGCGGCCACATTGATGCGGCGGGCACGGCGGGTATCCAAAATCGGCTGCAAAGCCTGCTCGGCATACTGCTTGGCCAGCACCGCCATGCGCGGCAGGTCTTTCATGCGGCGCAATTCGTGCAGGCGGCTGCCTAATGCAGGTTCGGCCCAGTAGCTGCCCAGCGGGGTAACCAGCCGCACATAGACTTCGTTTTCGATCCCTTGCGCGGATTGGTTTAATAAGTAGTCGCCGGTGGCGAGATTAAGTAAAGCGTCCATACCAGAATTTTCGGATATAAACGCCCCTTCTTTGAGTGAATTGATGTCAGACAAATATAGAAAGCCGCCTAAAAACCCAATAAGGATTCTTAGACGACCTTTAAAAGCAGTTTAAATGACTTCACCGGTTTCCGAACCGTTGGTCTCAGTATGTTTGTGATTACTGCCGACATCTTTACCGTTGTTGGTTAATGCGCCGGTAGTATTCAAATCGCCGACCATATCCACGTTACCGGTAAATATCGTACCGCTGCCGCCTTGCACGGCCATACCACCGTTGCCGTTGATTTGCCCTTGCGCGGTTAATACCGCAGAACATTCAACTTTTTCCGAAGTAATATTTACGCCGCCAGGTGCTTTGATATTCAGCGTTTCGCAGTCGATCTCAATGACGCGCCCCTTTTTTAACACCATCTTGGCACCGTCAGCGTTATAAACCGCCGTTTCGCCATCAGACAAACCGGTAATGCGGTACGCGCCGTTTGTCGTGGTAACGATAATACCGTGGCTGGTTTTGCCGCCCAAGGGTACGACGACGCAATCGCTGCCTGCGGGCGGATTGCTGGTAAAACCGAAGTTTTCGGCATGCTCCAAGTCTTGCACGGTTTCGCCGTCCAAGCCTTCGACTTGGATTTTCTGCACACCGCCCGCTGCTTTGACGCGGGCAACCTTTCCGCGAAAGCCCTGCCGGACAGTGTTAAACGCCTGTTTGATACGCTTATCTATGGTTTTAATATCCATTTAAATAACCTGCAATTCCTGTTTTGGCTTTTTAGCTTGACGGCGTTTCTTCGGCTTGACCGGTGCTTGACCGTTGGCTTTGCGGCTTTCAGACGGCATTTTGGTTTTGCCCGATTTCTTCGGCGGGTCGGCATCCAATACCCACGCGCCGTCTTCTTTAAGCGTTAATACAGTTTCCGTGCCTTGGCCTCTGCCTCCGACAAAGGTACGCGCCATAAGGAAATACACTGAGTCGATGCCGTCCGGTTCGCTCAATACGTTGATTCTCTGACCCGGTTGCCACAACGTACCGTCATCGGTTCGGTGCCCCTGTACCACTGCCGTGATGGTCAAGCCTTCCAAGCGGCTGTCCGCCAAGCGTTTCTTTGCTTTACGTTCCGCTTGAGCCTGACTGTCGATGTCCGGCTCGGTAACGATTAGGGGGCGGTGCAGTTTGACGGATTCGTCTTTGGCGGTGGCTTTGATGTTGTGTTTGCCGCTGTGGCTTTGCGCCAACACGGTAACTTCGCTGTACCGTGCCGCCATATCGCGGTTTACTTCCAGACGCTTGATATTGTTATTGTCGCCACTGACCCGCAAGATCAGCCCGGCAACAGGTGCGGCGGTGTAGTCGGGACCGCCGACAACCAAGGTGCCGTCAGGCTCCATCCAAGGCCATACGCCGTTGGCTTCGGCATATTGCGTCAAGGCATCCCATGCACGGCTTCCGGGCTCGATTTGAACTTTATGGGTTTTATTGGTTTTGGCTGCATCGATACGGATTTTGGACAAACCCAAAGGCTTAACGATTTTTTCAATAATTTGGTTTAAATCCATGTCCTGCGCATTAAACAGCGGCGCAGAACAGTCCAACAGGATACCGGCATCATCACGGCCCTGAATGGTCAGCGTTTTATTGCCTTTCTCCGTCGTAGTGTGCACACGGTCGATACGGCCGCTTAATACCGTATCCCCACCGACACGGACTTCTACTTTATCGCCTTCTTTCACTGCAGTCGGAACTGCATCTACCGGACGGCCCAGCGTGACACTAAAATCATCGGCAGGAGTCAACAGGTCGGACACAATGTCGTAATTCGTCCACTGCCCGTGGGTTTTGCCGTTAATCAGCAGGGTAACGGTATTATTCGGCGTAGGCATTCAACACCTCTCCTTTCTCAATAAAGTTCGGATGACGGATTTGCGGATTCAGACGCAACAACTCGCCAAAACGGCTGTAATCGCCATACCATTCAAACGCCAACAGATGCAGGCCGGCATCGCGTCCTACCATTTTCCGCACCAAGGGAGGGCGCGTATTCAAAACGGCAAAAGCCTGTTTTTGCAGCTTGTGTGCCGTATCACGCAAACTTTCAGTCAGTTCGGCGGCAGTTTCAAGATATGGTGTTTGCGGCAACAGACCGGCCGCTTCGATACGTTGGTACACATCATCGGCGCTGTCTGCCGGTGTCTGATACAGCCGCAGCAGGGAATAAGCCATCTTCTCGGCCTTTGCCTCATCCGCCGACATCATCGCCAAAATACGGTTTGCGGCCAGCGTGCGTTGCAAAGCAGCATGGGTATCGGATAATAGGCGTGAGATTTCCACGGGCGTTAAAGTCGGATCATCAATTTGTGTTGCCAAAATATCTGCTGCCTGTTCCGCCAAAGCACACGCTCCGACGGTTGCGGTAAACGCTGTGAACGCAGCGACATCTTCAACCTTTGCACGCTGAATTAAATCTATTGCCGAAACGCTGCCTTCTGCCCCGCGACTTACCTGCCACGGTGTAGCGGCGGCTTTTGATACCCCGCCAACCATATCGCGCCAGCCATCCAGCCCACTTTTACCGACGACGTGCATATTTGCCAACACACCGAATACTGATTTCAGCTCCGCCGCCAATACACGCGGGCTGTTCAGAAGATTCATTGAGCCGGTAAACACGCCGTTGACCTGACCATACATAACGCCGACGGTCGTCAATACTGCGGCGTGAAATGCGTTCCAGCGGCTTTGCGTTTTCTGAATCCTGCCCAATGCCGTCTGAAACACCTCGAAGCCCTGCCAAACGGCCAAGTCGGCAAGGAAATCCACTTCGTCGGCCAGAGCAGACGGTAACTCACGGTCAAAGAACGGCGCGGCTTTGACACTTTGCTTAAAGGTCATCCGCACCGTACAGTAATCGGGATTTTCTTCATTATGAGCAGCTTCAAAATCAGCCACCACGCAATCGGGCACGCTGCCGTAAATCGGGTGGATCAATTCGCCCGCACCAGTCTCCCGCAAAACACCTAACAGGCTTTGCAGCCTGCTTTCGTAATCGTCACCCCACAATACCGCCGTCAGGCTCATATCCATTGCCGACACACCTGTATCTTCAATGTCCGCCCCCTGAACAAAAGGATATTCGTGTTCGGCTAAGGCGTGCGTGCCACGCAACGCATCATCGATTACATCAAAGCCGACACCTTTAAAACTGGCATCTAGTAAAGTATCTTTCCAACTCATTGCGCTTCCTTAATTTTTTGCCGCCGCACGCGCCGCCGCCTGATTGATATAGGCCATAATATTGCCGTTTTGCACGGTAACGGTAATCGGAATCGGCTTGCCTGCCGCCGCCTGCATTTGCGCGGCGGCTGCCGTCATCTGTGCCGCCGCACCGGTCATTTGCGCCGTTACCGCCTGATTTTCCGCCGCCGCCGTAACATACTGCCGGCTTGCCTGTTGGTTGGTTTGTGCAGATTGGTTAAGCTGCGCCATACTTTCTTTGAGAACAGGGCTGTCGAGCGGAGAGTTATTCCCACCCAATTCCTCCCGTTTTCTCATGTATTCGTTTTTGGCAGACGACATAAAATCAGGCAAAAACGACTGCAAGCGGTCGGCGAAGGCCACCAACGGTTTACTCCAGTCGTCATATTTATCCCGTTGACCCGCCAAATGTGTTACGCCACCCATAGCGGCCAACGGAGCAGCACCTAAAGCAAAGGCACCCATTGAGCCTGCAGAAGGCAGAAAACGACCGGCACCGGCAACACCTTGACCGCCTTGGAAGAACCGCCATCCGCCGCTTACCATTGAGCTTGTCCCCGCAGTTGCGGATACCGCCGCAGCCCCTTGACCCGCCGCCACCGCTGTCTGCGCGGCCTCCTGATGACCTCTGGCCCAGTCGGCAATACCTTTAAGCTTATCGGCCACCATGTCGGTAAAGCTTGAGAATGCACCATATTCGGCTTCGCTATATGCCGTTTTGAGCTGTTCTTTTTTGAACCCGGAGCCTTCGGCTACAAATTGATAATTATTGTCTACCGCACCGGCGGCATTGGCCTGTCCCTGCTGCAGCCGTGCGGCTTCTTTTTTGTTGTTGATTAGCGAGAGCAACGCCATCAAGGCTTGGCGGTCTGAAACCAATTGTCCGACAGCCGTACCGTCAACCAAAGCTTTCTGGTTTTCCAGTAAAGCCAACTTGGCTTCATCGCCTTGAGCGGCGGCCATTTGTTTCATTAATGCCGCACTCTTTTCATCCTTGCTCACGATTTCACTCACGATATCGACCAAAGCGTCCAGCGAGTTCATACCGGCGGCCTGCCTCTTATTCATGCTGGCGGTGAAATCAAAACCTTCTTGTCCGTTAATGTCGATTTTCTTTGCCTTAGTAACGATGTCCTGACTGCTGATTTTCGCCAGCAGGTTGACCAGGTTGTTACCGGCTTCGTCTGTACTGCCTGCAGTCATAAACGCCAATTGGTTGGCATTTAACAAACTGCTGAAATTATCCAGTGTCGCGCCCATACCTGCGGACTTCATCGCCGCCAACTGTTGCGGCAGCCATCGCGCCATGTCTTTCAGTTCAAAACCGCCATCCGCGCCCGATTGCATGGCTCGGTCGAGCAATGCAGGAATATCGGCTTCTTTAAACCCTGCCTGCTTCGCTTTGGTCACAATATTGGCAATATCATCGGCATCTGCCCCTGCTGCGGCTGCTGTTTTCATTACGGTTGGCAACATCTGCTTCACGGCAGCACCACTCAACGAACCGCTGGCCACCATGGTATTCATCGCCTGCAAGGCTGCTTGCTTAGATGTTCCGCCCAAATAAGCGGCATCGTTTACCGTTTTATTAATTTCCTCCATGCCTGCGCGTTTTTCCTCAATACTTTTGCCTGCATACATGGTATTGGTCGCGTGACGGAGCTCCGTGTCATAGTCCATTGTCCGGCTGACCGGCTGGGCCAACACATAAGCCCCTGCCGCCGCACCGGCGGCAACCGAAGCCGCGCCGCGCGCCAAACTTTTACCGCCTTGAACCATGCGGTTGAAACGGCTGCCGCTGTTCATTTCGGCATTTAATTCCCGAATACGGCTGCGCGTCTGTTGGGCGGCCCGCGCCAGCTCATTGTGCGAAGCACGGCCGCTTTTGACCATTGCATTGTAGGCCGCTTGAGTACGTTGGATTTCACGGCGGATTTCACGCTCCGTGCGGATGCCCAAACGGGCGGCAGCGGCATGCATCAGTTGTTGTTGCCTGCCGGAAGATGATGCCGCACGGCTTTGAATCTGCATCGTACGGTTGACCTCGGTCGCCAAGCGGCGCAGGCCGACACTTGCGTCATCTCGGAACTTGGCAACTAATTCGACTGTATTACGGCTCATTTTTTCTTCCGTTTGCTGATAAAGGTTTGAGTGTGTCCGCCGGATGCAGATAGGGTTGAAGTTTTGGCAGACGGCGCAAACCAGGGCAGCACCACGGGAGCGGCACGGCCACGGTCAATCAAATCAGCCTGTTTAAGCCATCCCTCAAGCTCCGGCTGGGTCATCTTGCCGATATCGTCGGCAGAGATACCGTAACTTCCCAGCTTTAAGACTGCGTATCGGTAGCGGTCGGCACGGGCTGAACGGACAGACGCTTTTTTGCCAGCAGCTCTTGGGCGAAATAAAGCGCGTCGAAATCAGTGGCGACCAACTCATCGGCCAAGAAGTCGAGCGTTAAGGCATCAGGTTGAATCGTACCGATATGGTCGAGAGAGGCTGAATAGGCTGCCAACATACGCGCCTGACCCTCCAGCGTTGGGTCAATAGCCATATCTTCGCGGACAGTCAGCAGATGCATGGAAAAATCACGATGGACAGCGCCGTCAACAGAGATACCGTACTTCAGACGGCCTGAAACGGTTTTCAGGTCGGAAGAAACAACCAGCCCATACTCTTTTGCAGCATGTTCGAGTTCTTTGGAAATTGAAGACATAATAAAAGCCTCTAAACGGTTAATCGGATAAAAATCCAATTATCGTTTAAAGGCTATTTAAACCGTCTTTAACAGGTGTCAGTTTCAGACGGCTTTTAAACAATCCTATTCTGCCTTGTGTGCAAACCGCACATCATCCATGACTTCTTTCAAGCCTGAAATGGGAAACGACAGTAGCGCGGCGATATTTTCCGTATCAAAGCTGGCATTGCTGCTTTCGGTTTCATACATCAGCATATGCAGTGTATCTAAAGCGGTATAGGCGCGGCAAAGCGTTTCGTAGCCATCTTCACTCATTATATAATTCATCGCTTAACCCTCCAATCCCAAAGACTGTTGCGCGCTGCGGCCGATTTGCGGATTGGGCTGATACTGCACAAAACCCAAATCGTTCAGCTTTTTCAGGCGGTAGGATACTGCGCCGGGGTTTAAATCCAGCAGCTTGCCGATTTCGGTCAGGTTCAAGCCCATGTTGCGGTAGCGCAGCAGGCTGAGCATGTCGGGCGCTGCTTGGAAATAGGCATCTTCCAGCGCGTCAATCCGCCACAGCACGGCATCAGGAACCGACTTGGCCTGTTTCTCCATTTCGATAAAGTAACGGCGGGCTTGGCGGCCTTTGTCGTTGCGCTCGACCATGCAGAGTTCTTTGGCCATATCGAGGGAAAGATGGTAGTCGGTAACGGTTTTTCCACGTTGTCCGAAGAAACCCGCTTCGGTACTCATAACCGTATGAACACCGAGAAAATCAACATCTTGAGTAAAACCATACTCATTAATACGGTTTTTAATCCAGTCGGCAAAATGCTGTTTGCTTTCTAAAAATTGATGTAAATCTCGAGCATTGACTAATGCTTGGGTTTGTCCGTCCAGAGAGCCGGAAACGGTTGGGATAAGTGTGGTATTCATGGTAAAATAATCTTTCATTTCAAGGTTGAGATGACAAGGAAAAGAACGCTCTAACGTTGCTTTTCCACTATCCCCGATAAGCTGTCACTTATCGGGGATTTCCATATCTTGTGTTGCACAAGATATGGAAATTTTAAATTATGGTAATTCTATTTGTCAATATTCTTTTTTGCTTTCTTTTTGAATTTTTCCGATTCCATATCTCCTCTAATTTTCGATTTTACCCAGTTTGAAAAATCTAAATTTTCAGAAAATTTAATTAAATCAAGTTCTTTTTCAGAATTGAACGATACTGTTTTTACTACTCGCTTGAGTGCGTATTTTTCTTGAGCCTTTTTAATCGAGTCCATAATCTTCCTTTAAATAGGTTTTAAAACACGATTATGGTAATACTAAAAACCATTTTAATCAAGATGTATTACAACAAAATGCCGTCTGAAACGTTTTCAGACGACCTTTAATTTCAAAAACATCCCCCCGTGAATAATGCTGTCGTCGGTTCTATCTCCAATGGCGGAACAATCAAAGTTTGATATTCATGCTGAAGACAATCCATCAACTCTTTTTTCTCATAAGCTGATAACGGCTTGAAGTAAGTTCCGATAATCAGTTTGGCAATATCGGTTAATTCTTCTTTTGAGATTTCAGACATAAAAGCCTCTAAACGGTTAATCGGATAAAAATCCAATTATCGTTTAAAGGCTATTTAAACCGTCTTTAACAGGTGTCAGTTTCGGATGGCTTACTCAATCACTTTACGGGTTGCAAAGCCGGTCACATCAATGACCAATTCATTGTCCACCGTATAGCTTTCACCGGCTTCCTTCGCGCAAAAACCAAGATAGGAGGTTGGGCGCGCACCATTGATATCAGGAACCAGCGAGATTTTTGCGTCTTCGATTTTATCCCAATCGATAACCGTACCGTCTGTCGGCACGACGGCGGTAAAAGAAATATCATACTGGCCGACACCGCGCGTAAAGCCTTTGACGCGGCGTGTGCGGTTCATGGTTTTCACTTCTTTTTTGCCTGTGATGTTTTTCACATCAATCTTGGTGACCTCCACCTCGGTCGCACCGACATACAGCGTTACACTGCCTACATATTCCGTACTCATGTTCTTTCCTTTTTACAGATACAGGTCGATAACCATGCCTACTTGGTGCAGGCCGTTAACCACATCGGACGGCACACGGCAGTTGAGCATGCCGGTGTTTTGTGCATCGCGTTCCACAATCAGGTTGGCCAAATTGTTTTCAACGTCTTCGACGATTTCCAACTCTTCGCATTTCATTAACACGTCAATCAACTCAGAGCGGACACGGGCAATGGTGCGCTCGGTCATCTTGTCGCGCGGAAAACGCAACGCGATACGGTCTGCACACGCGCCTGATACATAAATCAATGTGCGCACGGTAGTCATATCAAGCAGGCTTTCGTCTGCCGTGCCGTTGGCAGTTTTGGTATAAGTCGAAATAGCGCGGACGATTTGGGCGGATGTGCCGTCTGGACTGGTTTCAATCGGGGTAACGCCGTTGTAGAGTGCGTTTTCCTGTTCGGTACGCATAGTCTTGTCTGCGCTGTCGCACACACCGATGCCGTTGAGTTTCAGGGTATTGAGCGGACGAGCCGGATCTTCCTCACTGGCCACGACGGCTGCAAACGCGGCTGCCAGCTCACATGGCAGGCTGGGTGTTTTGCGATACCAGGCCGAATACAGATAACCGCTGTTCAGACGGCCTGCCTGTGTCGTTGTTTGCGCCAATGCACCGGTTTGGCCATAAATACCCAATGCCCAGCGTTTTTCTTCAGGCGCACCGACAGTTTCCAAATGTGTGCGCAACTTCAAGAGGTTCGCCTCATCGGTACAGCCTACCGCAATCAAATTATGACCTTCGGCGATCACGGCATTTAATGCGGGGCCGATATCGGCATCGGCATCGCCGCCGCTCATCGCTTTGACTGCAACGGTAATCCCTTCGGCGGTATTGCCGGTACGGATACGGATATGGTTGCCGTGCGTGCCTTTATTTTTAGCCGTCAGCGTTACCAAACCTTCAGAGGCTGTCGCCGTTACCGGCAATGATGTTTCGGCATCAATGGCGGCTTTGACGGCAGCGGCTACGGTTGCGGCGGTTGCATTGGCGGCGACACCGACGGTCAGCGTATCGGCATTGCCGATGTTGACGCGTAAAACGCCTTGCGTATCGGCAGTGCCTGTAATCGTGATACTGCCGGTGGCCGCAACGCCTGCTTCATTGTCGGCAACGGTAATCAGGCTCAAATCCGCATATGCGTAAGCCTTGATAGCGGCCAATGCCATCAAATGCGCCTGCGAGCCGGCACCATACGCGGCGGCGACATCGGCCGCAGAATAGATATTTTCCAGCGCAGTCAGCTTGCCCGCCTTGGGATTGCTGTGTTGCGCAATCAGCAGTACGCGTTGCTTGTTGGTAGGCAGGTTGCGCACGGCAAGCTTGGTGTTCCATTCGACGTAAACGCCGGGCTTACGCGTACTGGTCTTAATTTTGTCGAAACTGACGTTTGCGGAAGTCATGATTTGTTGCCTTTCGGTTTGTCCTCAACAATAACCAAGTCGCCGTAGTGAATACAGCGCAGGTAATACGCGGCATTCGGCACTTCGACCGTTTCTTGGTCGGTAATATATTCATGTGGTTTGCTTGCCATAGGTACTTGCAGACCTGTGGCGGCACGAACTTTAATGGTTTCAGTCATGTTTTACCTCGGTTTTAACGGTGGCCGCCATATCGGCGGGTTGGTTTGGGTTTTTGGGCGGGATACGCAGCTCAAGGTTTGCACCTTTAAAGTCGGGATGTTCCGGGTCGGTACGGCCTCGGTAGGCGGATACGTCGGCATATACTTGCGCCTGTTGGTCGTCTGAAACCGCAGGCCGCGGCCAATCGCCGTCTTGCAGTGCGTCTTCAAACCAATGCGTTTCAAAATCCAGCGCGAATACGCTGATTGCGTCCAACTCCATTTGTTTTGAAAACAGGCTTTTTGCTTTGCCGGGTTTCAGACGGCCTATACACAAACCCATAGTCTGATTAATCAGCAACAGGCGCACGGCCTGCATCAGCCGGTAAGTGCCGACATCGTTCCGGTGTAAACCGCCGAAGCGGCTGTCCGCCTCGCTGCCGCTGGCACGGTCGCCGACCAAGACAGTAAAGTGACCAGTGACTTGGTAGCGTGTACGGCGCGTATCATGGGGCTCGCTATCGGTAATGCCGGCAAACATGACCCAAACGGCGGGGAACTGGTTAACCACTTGAGCCAAGCCTTCGCCGTCAAATTCACCACCGTAGGTATGCACACCGCTGACCATTTGGCCAAGGCCGTCTGAAAGACGCTGTTTGATGGCTTGTTCAATAGACGCTATCACGGCCGAACACCTTTTCCTTGGCGGCAAACATCACCGCATCACCTTGCACGGTCGGCTTAGGGTCGGCATTTTCAGCCACACCCAAACCAGCCTTGCCTGATGCCACCAATTTAAGATACGCAATCGCCGCCTCATATCGGTGCACCATATCCTCCGTCAGTTGGCGCTTGCCCGTTGCCAAACGGTAAACGGCAATGTCGCAGCAATAAAGGCTCAACAGGCGCACAGGGGCAGGCAACGGCAATTCATAGCGCGATGCCAGATAACCGTCGATTTCGGCGGAGGCATCATCCAAACCTTGTTGCGCAATTTCGGCATTCACGCTTCCCAAGCGCGTCAGGTCAGTCAGACCTGCAATCGTCGGCTCGGTATAACGCGCCACCAAATCGGCAACCGTTGCGTAAGCCATTAATCCTGCTCCACAGGCAAGGCTTCACAAACAACAGCCATCGGTTCGGCCAGCAGGCGCTCCCACGCTTCGGGCTCGAAATCGGCACGTTTCACAAAGGTAAAATGCGGTTGAACGTGATACCCGCTGCGCCAAAACGCATGGCCATGTTTGGATTTGATGGCAACCACTTCGGCATCTGCCGCCGCTTCACCGCCTGCCTGATAGCGTTCTTGTGCTTCTGCCGCTTCAACGGCAGGGCTTGAGGCCTGTCCCAATTGAGCTTCCAATTCGGCGATACGCATACGTGCAGCTTCAAGCTCGGCGTTCAATTTTTCGACTTCAGCCTCAAGAAACGCCTGCAACTTAACGTCTTCGGGGTTTACATCCACAGTTGCGCCAACCGCTTGCTCGGTTTTTTCATCTTCGTTTTTTACTTTTGCCATTTCTTATCCTTTCGGCGGGCAGAGCCCGCCTATCTAAAGGGTTACAGCAACCAAGGAGATACGATTACCTTGCATTTGCCTTTGTTCGGGTTGTACGCACCATTCGCCAGGCGGTCGCCTTCCACCAATTCTTTGGCGGCGTTTTCCAAAGACGGAGGAACCAGCAGCACATTGGGGCGGATACCCAGCGGTCGGCCGCCGTCGCCTTTCAGGCTGACCATTGCGTTGTAAGCCTTTTCAAAACCGGCAGCATCCAGTTTTTCTTGCGACTTGGCCGCCATTTGCCAGAAGCCCAAACCAACGTTGCAACGGCCGTCCACACCGTAGCGGTATTCGTTGCGCATAAATACGCCTTCGTCGGTAGCGGCGGTCATGGCAGTGAACTGCTTAGGTTTGCGTTCCTGATAAATCAGAGGTTTCAGGGCGCGTGATGTATCCAGCAAATACCAAGCGGCTTCGGTACCGGCAAAAATATTGGATACAGTGGTGGATTGACCGGTGCCATCGACTTTTTCATATACCGGGTGGTCGTTGTCGAAGAAGTTCTGACCGTCATAACACAACGTAGCATGCGCGTTTTTCAGCAGAGCAAATACCAATTCGTCAGGATGAACGGCGGAAGCACGGCCCATTTCGGTCATCATCGGTGCGTAAATGCCGACATTGTCGTCTTCGATGTCGTTGCGGTTGACTTTGACCGAACTTTCAAAATGCTTGTTAGTGATGGCATAGCCGTGTGCCTTCATATCTTGGAATACGCGGTCGCCCACCCATTCGCGGAAGGCAGGCCATTGGCCGAGCCAACCGTAAGTATTGGAAGCCGTTGAAGACGGGATGACGGTGGCGATTTCCTTGTATTGGCTGTCCGCCATTTGCAAGCCGTCTTGGAAGTTTTTCTTAAAGCCGGTAAACAGCGCCTTCAGGGTATCTGGAGTGATAATCATGGTTTAATCCTTGTTTAAAGCCTTATTTGGCTTTTTGATAATCTGCGGCCGAAATACCCAATTGCCTGGCTACTTCGATTTCTTCCGGAGTCAACGCAGACTCACCGCCTTGGGTGCCTTTGCCGCCGGTTTGCGTTTTACTCAACGCGGCCAACTTCAAACTGCCTTCCATCAGATTCTTAAATGCCTCCGGGTCTTTAGCAGCCAATTGGCGTGCAGATGCTTCTTGATGCGGCAGCAGGCGGCCGTCTGAAAGAGCGGCACGGATCAGGCCGTCTGAAGTGCCGCCCACTTCCATTGCAATCACTTTCTTGCTCAACGCAGCTACTTGGGCTTTCAGTTCGGCAACTTCGCCGTTGTCGGCATTACCGCCTTGCGGATTGTCTTCGGGCTTGTCGGCATCGCCTTTACCGCCTTGCGGTTCGTCTTTGTGTTCGGCCAGTGCTTCGGCCAGCGTTTTACCGCCCAGCTTTTCTTGTGCTTCGGCCAAAGCCGCTTCAATGGCTTTATCGTCGGCATCTGCCGCCAAGCCCAAGAGCTTGATTAAAGCTTCCTTGTTCATACTGGTTTCCTGTTTTGGGTTGATAGAGTTTTGGCGGCTCAATGCAGCCAGAGCCATGCCGTCCAGCGCAGGCGAATTGGTCAACGCCACACTGTGCAGCCCGCGCACATTGCCCAATGTGTCGTATTCGAGAACCGGCGACAAATAGCGGTATTCGCCGCTGTCTATCATGTCTTTTGCGCGTTGTGTCCATTTCACTTCGCCCATCAGACCGCGATCGTCATCCCACACATATTTGCTGATCCAACCGGCGGCAGGATTTTGCTGTCCGGTTTCTGCGGCTTTCAATGTGGCGTGTTCGTAGTCCACAACAAGGTCTGTTTGTCCGGCATCAAAGGCGGCAATGATTTGCCGTGCCAAATCGGCAGTCATCGTCCAGTGCGCCACGCCTGTATCGGTGCGTCCGTCTACCGGTGCAAATTGACCTTTGGGTACGATTTTGATAAGGCCGTCCGTATTTCCGACTTTGGCGGCAGATAAGGCGGCAAGAAAGGTTTTTGTATCCATTGCCGAATGATGCGCCGTCAAGCCGGCACAAGAGGCTGAATCACTGTCAGTAAGGGATAAAAATGAGAAATAGCGGGGAACGGGAAAGAGAATATGTTTAAAACCGTTTCAGAAGCCTTTTAAGCCCCTCACAGATTGATTTAAACGTTTCGGGAAAGGGTAGATAAGGGAAAGATATATAAAAGCCGTCTGTGTGCAATTTCAGACGGCTTTTGTTTTAATTGCCGAGAGCGGCATCCAAATAATCATTTACCGCATCAACTAAAGCCTGTTCGTCGTCAGGTTGGAGAACCATAAACGGACGTGCGGGAATCTTACTGCCGGGGTGATTGACGCGTTTGGCAAGCCGTCCGCCGAATTTTAAGGCTTTGCCTTTTTTCGGCAATATCGTATGCGGTGCAGTTTGTCCGCCGAAGTGATGAATGGCCGCATATTCCACATTGGTACCGACCACCGCTTCCGTGGCCGTACTGTCCTGCATAATCGAATCGCGCAAACGCCCCTTGCCCTGCAACAGCCCTGATCCCTCACGCGCGGACGGATACTTGCGCGGAGCCCACGCGGGTCGGCCGCCTGATTCGAAATTGTCCAGCACGGCATTGTGCATGATGCGGGCAAGCTTCGTCATCAACGGCCGGGTATTGCTTGTACGTTGCGCAATGGCGTTTAAGCTGTTTTGCAGTGAGTCTGTGTTGATTTCGATTTCAATCATCGTATTTCCTTTTCGGTTGAAACCCCGCCCTTCAGGGTGGTAGAATCAGACTTTGTTTGGGAGGGGCGTAACCCCTTCCAAATCAGGGAAACACATAGGATGACGCTTATGTGTCGTCCTGTGTGTTGAAACCTAGTGTAATGCCGAAAGGCTGAGGCGAAAGGTGGCCGACGCGGATGCGCCGTCATGATGCGGGTTCGAGTCCCGCCACCGCCTCGCTTATCCTTAAAGCCATAAAACTCGGGTTTCCTACTGGAAAGGTTACGGCCGCGTTACCGTGTCGCGTATTATCCTGTTCGAATCAGGCAAAGAGTTTTATTGTCTTTAACAAAGCCGTAAAGCGCGGGTTACCAAATGGAAAGGGAGCGGTGGCGCAAGCCCCCGTGTGATCCTGTTCGAATCAGGCAAAACGCTTTACGGCTTTTTCCATAACAGTTCGATCGCATTCAAACTGATTATCCGGTTTGGGTCATCAACAACAGCGCCGGTATTTACCATATTGGTTAAGAATTTCTCTTTTTTACCAGTAAACGGATTTCGTGCCGCCGCTTTATAATCCATTGTAATAACCAGCTTGCTTTTGTTGTTTGGCAAATCATAAATAAATAATAGCGCATCTTTTTGAGACGGATCATTCGAACGTGACAACCTGATTTCATCCGGCGCATTCAAATGCTCAGGTAAACGTTCCCAAAAATCTATCGGCAACTGTCGCACTTTCTTATCGCGCCAAGAATGCCACAGCCTGTCATCATTTACCGAAATTAAGGCAGACGGTGTAAAACCTTTGGCCTCCAATGTTTCCAATACTGCCAACGACAACACACCTACATGAAGAAACTGCCCTGTCTGGAAACCGTCTGCCTGTGCTTTGCGTACCATATTAGCCATAGCTTCAACGGTTGCGCGCATTACCGGCGGGTCTTTTAAAGCGGCACCAACCGCCACGCTTGCCAGCTTCGGCGGCAGTTCCACCGCACGCTGCATCTGCAACTGCCCCAAGTTGGCCAAATGGCTTTTACCCACATTGTTCTGAAAACCTGCATCAGTATAAAAGCGGCTGCCGTCGGCCAGCTTCACCGCCTTTGCCGGACGGGTATCGCCCTTGCGGTTGACCACCACTTCCGTATCTTCCAGTTGTGCCTTTTGCGGCAGCAGATTGCGCCGCTTCAAGTCACGGTCTGAAAACGCCCGTACGGTACAGCGGCAGTTGAAGCCGTTGGGCGGGTAGAAGTAATCCCAAAACGGGTCGTCGATGTGATACACCGCACCATGCGCCGCAGCGTGGCTCTGCCGGGTACGGCTGTCAAGAATGGCCGAATACTGCAGCCAGGGCGCAGAGTCCCGACCGTCTTCAAGAGCCTGCCAATGCCCGGCCATATAGGCCGACTGCATTTGCGTACGGAAAATAGTTTCCAGGCGGTGTACAGTAATGCCTTTGCCGTCCACTTCGCCGGTGTTTATATGCACGATGTCGCCATCTTTCAGCAGCTGCCAATCATGCTGTTTCAGACGGCCTGCCAAATCATCACGGAATTTCTCAAATGACGTACCGTTTTTCAGGCTTTCGTACAAAGCACCGTGGATTTGTGCGGCAATATCCTGCTTGTGAATGCCCGCAATCGCCCGTGCCTTAGCCTGCGCTTCGTTCCACGTTATTTTCCAGTCTGACGGCACATTAAAGCCCAGCCCCTCAAAATACTTGACGGCCTGTTCAGGCTCGAGGCCGAATGCGTAGCTCAAATCAGCCATTCATCCGTCCCCATAAGTCCGACACAAAAACCACACGCGCCAAGGCCGTCTGAAATTGCCCGGCAGTCAGCTCGGGATAAACGTGCAGCAGGCGCTCCTGCACATCCTCATAACTGTCGCCTTCGGCCAAAGCCTGGCCTAAGCCGCGTAAAAACGGCTCAATCATTTCCGGCAAGGCTACCTTGCTCAAGTCCGCATGATCTAAATCCGCCTGCGCCGCGCCGACAATCTCGCCAGTTTTACTCAAAGCCACACGGCGGTAGCTTAGAGAAGCGTTTTTTAAATCTGTTTTAACGTCGGTTTGAAAAGCCAATACCGGCTCGTCTTCGGAAGCCAAAGGAATGGCCAATTTTTCCTGCGCCCACGACAACGGAATCTTCATGCCGATTTCCACCAATTTAGGCAAAGAGTCGGAGTACACCGTCAAATCTTCAGGCAATTGCGTATCGAACACAAAACGCGGCAGACGTGAAACATCGACGTTGCCTTTATTGAGCTGCAACAATGGCAGGATCAATTGGCGCGTCAATGTGCCGGCCAGTTGTTTGGCATCGGACACCAGCAAATCATGGCGCACCTCATTATGGATTTGCCCCAGCGCATTGGTAGCAGTCTTACCGTCTGCCTGGCTGGTCAGCGTGCCGCCTAAAATCGCTTTTGAAGACGTTTTATCCGCCCAATCAATCATTGCCTGAAACGGGTCCGCGCTGCCATTGGCCGCGTTGAGCAATTCAATCTGCATGGTTTCAGGGATAATGCCCGCCGCGTTATGGCCGATTTCGCGCACCGCATTCAAAAGGGTGAGCTTATCTTTGTCGTCTGCACCGGAGGCATATTTGCCGATTCGGGTAGGCAGGCCGTAAATCTCCAAAAACTCGGCCAAATCACGCACCGAGTAATTCTTGAACAAATAAGGCCACACCAGCGTGCGCATCAAACCGCTTCTTGCCAAAATACCCGAACGGCTGCGGTGCTTATGGACAATCCAGCCTAAATCCCACAGTTTTTCGCCATCAGGGTTGCCGTCTTTGCGCAACAACACCTCATCCATTGCATTGACCTTAAACCAAGCCTGCGGACGATGATGGAATGCCTTGGGCAACCATAACGACCCAAGATTTTCCCATTCGATTTCCACGCAGGAGAAGCCGTGTCCGACAGCGTCCAAAAGGTCAAACATCATATCCTCGAAATCGGTCATCTGATTGAGCCAGCCGTCAACCTCTTCGGCCAACTTTCGTTCCGATTCGCTACTGTTCGGAGGCGGAACAATATTCCAATCCAAGCCGATCACCGCGCGTTTGCGCTTACTCATCTCCGAAAAGATATGGCCGTCCTTCTCCTCAATATCGACAAAGAGTTCTGACTGCGCCTGAATATCACCGTTTTCGGCATCCTCCAAAATCCGATGGAGCGACTGCGGAGTCAGACCTTTGCTCGGATGCTCGTGGGTAGTGCGGTTTTTAACGATATCCGCCGTTTGGGATTGTTTATCGGGCGTTTTAGGTGCGGCTTTACTAAACAACGCACGGAGTAGATTTTTCATGACGTAAAAAAGGGCAAGTTAAACTTGCCCCATTTTCAGCCGTACCGCTCCTTAGCAGGCTGTACCCCGTGTCAGTTTTACCATGCGCCGCTCCCCATCCGTCCGGACAAGCCGTGCTCTCTAGGCACAGCAATATAGCCGCCGACAGTCGCGCTGCTTTGAACCAACCCCCACAGCATATGCACGGCATCAGGGCCGTCGTCATGGTCTGCCATCGGGAAATGACGGAATTGATCAATCAGCGTGCTTTGACTGGCGTGCAAACGGATTTGACCGTTTTGCATATACGGTTGCAGGCTCTCGATACGGAGCAGTTTGTCTGCACTAGGCTTGATACCGCGTGCCGGAATCGGGATACCGGCAGCCGCACCGCGTTTAACCAGCTCAGTCTTCAAAAACTCCTGAAACTGTACCGTCTCGATTCCCCACAACACACAGCGGTACCGGCGTTGCAGTTCGATAATGTCGGAAATAATCTTGTCCGGCAGGCGTTTCTTAATCAGAGCCTCTACCACATCCAACACACCCGTGC
The DNA here is from genome assembly GCF_958267405.1 of Neisseria maigaei. Taxonomy (NCBI): domain Bacteria; kingdom Pseudomonadati; phylum Pseudomonadota; class Betaproteobacteria; order Neisseriales; family Neisseriaceae; genus Neisseria; species Neisseria maigaei. The sequence goes on from NZ_CATQFT010000040.1 coordinate 22,287, forward strand.
GGCGGTTGTACCCGCCGATACACAACGCAGACGGGTCACGACTGTTTCCGGCCTTGCCCAAACTCGGGTCGCACGCGCCATAGAAAATCCAATCAGAATCACGGTTGACCCAAAAATTCAGGCTGTTCGCAAACGGTGCGGCTTCACCGGCAACAGGGTCGTTTTGGTATTCCGAATCGAACGTCGCATGACCGTCACGCGCACGGATTTTCATCAGCGCGAGTACGCCACGCGCCGCCCAAGAAGTGACCGCGCCGCGCTCCATCTCGTCTTTGTTTGCCTGATAAAACGCCTCGGCCACCGTCTCGCCGTCGTTTCGGAAAAGCTCCTCCCAGCGGTCCCACAAATCCATGCGGTCAGGCCAGCGTTTCATCGCCTTAAACTTAATACCGTGCCAAAACGGGTTATTCAAAGTGCGGTTAAGTACGCTGTCGTAATGCAAAATCGTGCCAATATAGATTACATCGTATTTCTGGCCGACACCTCCGAGTGGCAATACCGTTTTAGTCAGCCACGCATTGAGCTTGTCGCGCTGTTCCGGGTTGCGGACTTGCTCGTCATTCTCGATATCGTCCAAAACAGTTAAGTCAGGACGGTATGGGCCGTGACGCAAACCGCGCAGCTTTTTACCGCTACCGGCCACTTGGACTTTAACGTCATTGGCCGTCACAATCGTACCGGCCTGCCATACACGGCCTTGCCCGCATACTTCCGGGAAGTCGGTTTTCAGGCGCGGATTAAATTCCAATTCCGCCTTGATGGCTTCGAGCATCGGGTATGCCTGGTCTATGCTGTCCATCACAATAACGGCATAATGTTTTTGGCCGGTCACGATACACCACAGCGTAAACAACTGGGTAACCTGCGTCGATTTACCCTCGCCGCGCGGCGCGCCCACCGCCTCATTTTCCCCTTTGGGGGAGCGGATAATCTCCGGCAGTCGGCTGAATAAAAACGCATGCAGTTCGGATTTTTCAGGCGAGCGGATATAATGGGGGAAGTAGGTATTGACGAAATATTCGTAACCGCCTACCGGGTCAAACACCTTGGCACGGCGTGCAGCAATAGCCTTGGGCGACGCATCGAAGCCGTCCACTTCCGCTTCGATGACTTGGCGCAGGCTGGCGGCAAGGGTGGCAAGAGATTTGAGAAATTCTTTATTTTTCATAAGGGTGCAATGTATGTTTGAATTATCCGAACCAATTAAAAAAGAAGCCCTTAGGCTCCAAGCCTTGGGTCTAAGCATTCCAGAAATTATTCAGGAACTAAGAAAAACTTTTGAAAATGAACTGGTAGGCATATCCGATTTAGAGTTGCAAGAATTGATTGAAGATTTATTTGCATCTCATGAAAATAAGCCTAAGGAAGTCGAACAATCAGAAGAAATCAAACAATCAGAAAAAGGTAAACGCAAACAACGCAAGCCTTAGTTTCACCCAACTAACCAAACTTCTTCTCCACTTCCGCCCCAAACGGCTCCAATACCTCCACAAAGGCAGGCAAATGTTTGGGGTGTTTTTCTTGCACAAACGCCATCAAGAACTCAATCAATTCCAAAGCCGTCGCCAGTTTTGACGTTTCCGGCATCACACGGGCATTGGCCGATACGGTTTTGGTAAACGCATCGGCCAGGCTGGCCAACAGCTTCGCACGGTCCGATGGCGGCAAATCTTCGGTACTCGAATCCTGCAGCATCGTCATCGTGCTGTTGTACTGCACCATAAAACCGGCCAGCATCGCACGGCTCAAGTCCTCGATACCGCCGCCGGCCAAAGTGTAGGCGGCGCGCATCTTATCCCAGTCGTCGCCTTTTTCCTTATCCGCACGTTTCCACGCACGCGCAGTGGCCTGCGGGATTTCGCACATCAAGGCCGCCGTTTCCAAAGTTTGCTCGCCGCTCACATAGAGCCGGCGTAACTTTTCACGGATTTCTTGCGGGTGAGCCATAATTACAGTCCCATTTTCGCTTTAAGCAATTCCCAGCCGACCGTAATCACGCCGCCGCCCAGTGCGCCGAATGTAATGGCCGTGCGTTTCGTGTCTTCGCGGATTTGTGCAATTTCCGCCTGCATTTCCTTCTGATTTTTCAGAGTTTGATCAGTTTTGTTTTCAATACGCGCCAAGGCTTCCAAAATCGGGTCGCTCATGATTTGTCTGCTTTCCTGTCCAGTTTTTCGTTTACTTTTTCCAACTTGTTTTCGATGCGTCCCAAAGATGCCGCGATATTGTCGCGGTCTGCCTTGGCATCTTGCTTGGTGTGATAAGAGAGCTTGACCGCGTGCAGCTCCTCTTTAAGGTCGTCGATACGCTTGTCCGCCTCTTTCAGACGGCCTGAAATGCCGTTGACCCAAAACCAAAATGCCGCCGTCGCAATCGGCCAAAGGGTTCTAAAACCAAATTCAAAGTCCATTTAAAACCCCTTTAAACCGGCACGTCGCCGAATACGATACGTACCGCATAGCCTTCGGGATTTCGGCTCGCCGCCTCAACCTTTTGGCCGTCAAAAAAGACTGAGTAATATTTCCGTAAAATACCAATCACATCAGCAGGGGCGGTCGCAGAAAATTCCACACAAAAGGTCGTCTGAAAATCCTTATCCATGCGTACCGCGTAATCGATACCGGCCTTATCCAACAGGTCGGAAACATGGATGACAAACGGCTCTTGTTCGCGTGCGCGGCTTAAGCCTAACTCCAAGTCCGCATGGCGGCAGGCGACCGTGCGTTGCACCAAATCACGATAAGTCGTCATCGTGCGTCCTCCAAACCGTCAACTGCCGCTTGACTGTTGACCCAATCGCGCCACGCCTGATTTTGGTTTTCCAGCTCCGAAACATAGCCGCCAAACTCAGCGGCGTGTTCGAGCAGCGTTGCCGTCTTGCCGTCCTTCGGCGGACTCGGGCGTACCGGAGCGACCATCAACGCAGCAGGTGGCGTCGGCATGACCGCCTTTTCGACAACCTTAATTTCCGTAGCCGAGGGCGCGGTTGTAGAGCTGCAGGCCGTGAGAGCCAAAGCCGTCAATACAATTACCGCTTGCATTTTTACGGTCTTGAGTAAGGACATTTTCGATTTCCTTTTTATTTTCCGTTTTCAGACGGCTGACTTCCGCCTGTTTTTTCGCCAAAGCCATGCCGACAGCGTGCGCCTTGACTTCATATTTTTTCGCTTCCGCGCGTACCAGTTCCAATTCGCGCGCATAGTTTTGAGCCGACAACAGCATGGCTTGCGCCTTGTCGCGCTTCATTTTCTCAATGACCGCCTGCTGCTTCGCAAACGCCGACTTATAGCCTTGATGGTGCGACACCCCCAAACCCGTGCCGATAAGTGCGATGATGGCAATTGGTTGCCAGTTATTCGCCAGCAGTTTCACGAGATTCATTCTCGACCTCCTGACGTTTGACGCTGACAAACGAGCGCGCCACCGCATAGCCGCCGACAATGCCCAAATACACCGCCCAAATTTCCGCCGACGGATCGGGCAACATCACAAACTTAAACGTCCCAGCCGCGCAGGCAACGTTTGCCCACAGTTTCGAGTGCGACACATTGCCTGTCGCCGGGTTTTTAAAAATATCCAAAATACGCATTGCTATTCCACACTTTTGGTTTGCAGGTACCGTTTCAGCATTTCCCGATAATTGGCCAGTTCGCCCTCCGCAAATTCAAACGCCGCCAAGTCTGCCTGTTCGCTTGCCTCACGGCTTTTGGCCGACCACAGCTCAATCATCTTTTCGTAAAACTCAACCTGTCCCATGATTAACGACGATTCTTGCGTTTACGCGCCGCACGTTTGGCTGCCGCCACGCCCGACTTACCCGGGCGCATAGACGGATGTTGTTTCAAACAGCCGATACCGGCAGGCTTAATCTCAAATTCAGGCATCTGCGGTTTCAAGACAGACAGAGCCAAAGCAATCAAAGACTTTTTCATACCTTCGCCGCTCCCAATTCCATCGCAATCGCGTCCGCAATCGCGCGGCAGATGCCCCATTTAGTAGTCTTAAACAAAGCCAAATCAGTGTCGTTGCTGATGAAAAACGGCTCAAACACAATGCCGCCGGCCTGCGCATAAGCCAGGCGCGAATGCTGGCCGGCATTGTCGGGTTTAAAGCCGTCTTCGCCGCGCAGTTTCCAGCCGGTTTTCTTGGCAACGGCTTTGCTCAACACCTGACACCAGCGTTTGTTTTTAACGGTACTCAAGGCTTCGATGCCTGTCGCCGCTTTGCTGACGGCAGCGTTGGTGTGAAACTCAATCGCCACATCCGAGCCGCGAATCAGCTTGACCGCATCGCGCAAGGGCATATTGCCTTTGCCTTCGCCGTCGGTGCGTACGGTCAGGCCGTAATCGTTACGCAGGATTGAAGCCACAATGTTGCGCATATCCTGCGCCAAGTCCGCCTCACGGTCGCTTCCGTTGACCGCGCCCGGGTCGGTGTTGCTGTGGCCGGCAGTCAGACAAATAATTTTGCTCATTAAAGCCTCACTCAAAATCAGATTAAAATGCACTTTCAGAGGCTTACATTTTCAAACGGCATGGCTTTTGCAGCGGTCGAAACAGTGTCAGTAGGCAACAAAAAGGCCGTCTGTTGTTCAGACGGCCTTGGCATGATTCAACCTTATTTGATTTTCATCGGACAAGTAAATGTGTCAAATGGTTCATCTCCGGTCAACACGGCTAAACAATCATTTATAGGCAGATTAATACCTTTACGGGCATAGACAGTTGCCTCAGCTTCAGGAGGATGTTTAATTTGCTCTTTACAAGCGGCCATAGCGTTGTCGTAGTTTTGTTTATAATTGGCAACCATAGCGTTTTGGTTTTGTCTGGCGGTAAAGTAGTCATATGCGGCATTGGCGGCATTGGTACACTGATACAATCCAGCCTTATCTTCCAAAAATGGCCCACCGAAAGTTTCATCGGCTGACTTGGCGACAGCGATAAAAGCCTCGTTAAATGTCTTGACCTCCGCCAAATTGCTACCGTTTAATACCATGCCGCGGCTCTCCTTTTCAGCTTGAGCAAGCAATGCCACCAATTTTTCCGCATGGCTTTTCAGTTCGCCGTGCCGGCGGATTTTGTCTAAATTATTCTCCCCTATAAAGTATTCTTCGTTTTTCAGGCGCTCCACGATTTTCACTTTCGGGTCAGGCTGAGTTTCTTGCTGTGCTGGGGCTGTCGGTTTGACTTCCTCTGATACTTGCCCACACGCTGCCAAACCCAACGCCAGCAGCACAAAATAAAACGTTTTCATATTTTTCTCCAAAATAAAATGCCATACATCTGCATGGCATCCCATTCTAAAACAAATTCTCCTGCTCCGCTTCCTTATCCGCCTGTTTCAGGATCCGCCACACATGGCGGTCGCTTAGGCGGTGTGCCAAGGCCAAATCGTTAACGGCCTCATAAGCAGGGGTTCCGCCTGCCGTCTGCCGGTCAAACTGACTGCGGATTTTACGGTTTCGCAGTTCATACAAGGCCGTCTCGCAACGGGGTATAAACAGATTGCACGGAGCCATCGCTTCCACCAGCCGACCGGCCGCCTCACTGCCGATAATCTCCTCCAAATACGCAACACGGGATTGACTGTTTTTCGTATAACCCTGCCGCAAAGGATAAGTCGTACCGCCCATCAGGCGCACCAACTCCAGCGTTTCATTAAACCCGATGACCGTAATCAACGCCTGTACACTATCAGGAAGCAGATGCTTGACCGCGCCAAAATCTGCCGTCTCATACATCACATAGCCCCTTTCTTACGGCGGTTCGCAGCAATCTGCAACGCCGCCACCAGCTTGTGCATATTGCCGTCAGACAACCATTCCACACGGTCAACCTTAAACATCTTTTTCGCCGTACCATGCGCATAATTCCAAGTCCAGCCGTTATCCAGCAGCAGGGCCTCGATTTTGCGCATCATCGGATCGGCGGAAGAGCGGCGGTTCGGGCGACGGCCTGCCGTTTTCTTCGGCGTAAACCCATGCCGGCGCAAATCCTCGACCACGCGCTCCAGCTCAGGGATGCTGCACTCGGTACACGAACGCTTGCCCGTCACACGCTCCAACACCGCGCGATAGGTACCGTCGTCCAAGCCCAGCTCCTTTTGAGCAATCTTAATTTTCGCAATCAACGCACGGCGCATTATTTCTCCAATACAACATATAGCATAAATTAGCGCATATTATACCAATAAAATACAATATATATTATTAAGTCGATGTTTTTTTGCGAAACGGACAGACATGAAAAAATGCCGTCTGAAAACGTTTCAGACGGCATTTTTCTTTGATTCTATTTGGGAATGCTTGACTAATTATGTGTACACATATATAATTCAATTCATCGGGGCAGTGAAGCCCGATACGGGAAAAGCCCCACCGAAGCGGGGCTCAACTGGGAGAAAGAAGATGAATAAACGCACTATTCAAATTCTCATCTTGGTCGCAGTTTTCATGTTGGCAAGTGCTAATGCCTACTAAAGACTGACCAGCTGGGGGCGGTCGCCGCCGTCCCCAGTCCCAATCTTACAAAATACGGTTTAAAAAATCAAGGAGTTTGCCTATGGTTGATGAAAAGCTGGCTGAATACCGTAAAAGGGCGGAAGCCAAGCGCGTTATTAAAAAAGTTTCTTTTAACCGCGAAACAGAAAGGGATATTTTGGAAATTGCCAATAATCTTGATTTTTCACAATGGGTTAAAGAAAAAATACGCGAAGAGTTCAAAAATCAGCTTGACTAATTATGTGTACACATATTAATATGCAAACACTGCTTAGGCAGTAATGAAATTCCCCCGAAGTTGGAGCTTCGGGGGAACAGTGAGAAGACAGTGCTACCAACACTTCTTCTCGTGTCATCTACTCTCATAAATGAAAGGACATTCTACCATGAATGCACAATCTTTAGTACGTCAATCCGGCAATCGTCTGATTACCACCTCGTTGGACATTTCACGCAACTTCGGCAAGAAGCACGCCCACATCCTGCGCGACATCAAACACCTTGAATGCTCGAAAGAATTTAACGAATCCAATTTTGGATTGGTTTATTACACCGACGCAAAAGGCGAGAAACGCCCGATGTACGAAATCACCCGCGACGGTTTCGTGTTCCTGTGTATGGGCTTTACCGGCTCAGCTGCCGCGCAGTGGAAGGAAAAATACATCGCCGCCTTCAACGCCTTGGAAGCCGAAGCTGCCCGTCGCCGCGCGCCTGCATCGGACAGGCTCAAAGCCGCCTACCTTTCCGCCCGCCCCGATTTGGCGCATCTCTTGCGCTACATCGAAATGGGCTTGAATCAGGTGGAAGCCGCCAAGCTCTTGGGCATTGCCCCGTCCAACGTGCGCTACCGCCTCAAACACCTCGCCGATTTGGGTCTGACCGAATACCGCCCCGACCCGAAATACCGCAACCGCCACGCCTTGGCAACGGCACACGGTCAACAGTCTTTGGGATTGGAGGATTAAGCCATGAATACCACCTATACTCTGACTTTCGACCAAGACAGCCTCAAAGCCCTGAATCTGCCGGTGTTCACCATATTTCCTTTTTGGTTGAAGCCCCGCCCTTTAGGGTGGTAGGATCAGACTTTATTTGGGAGGGGGTAACCCCTTCCAAATCAGGGCAACACATAGGGCGACGCTTTATGTGTCGTCCTGTGTGTTGAAACTACAACGCCGTGTACGAGCAGGAAGAGAAGGCAGCCTGAATGTAGGGCATGAAAAAAGGCCGTCTGAAACAGGTTTTAAACCCCATTTCAGACGGCCTTTAATCAATTCTTAAAAATCCCAGCCTTCCATCACTTCAACTCCTGTTCGCTCGGCTCAATTACAAAATCCTCCACGCCGCTCACAATCTTAATCCCCGGCACTTGGCCGTCTGAAAAACGCTCTTTTTGATTCAGGATGGCGTCTTTGTCGATTTCCTTTTTAGTGCGGACAAACTCGGCAAAGGCGGATTTCTCGGAGAGCCACGCCAGGACGGCGGCCACGCCCGTTACCTTGACGGATGGCGGACGGATGCGCCATTTAATCAGGCCGGTGGTAAAGTCCACGGTTTTGGTTTTACCGTTTTCCGTCAGCTCGTCCTTATGTGCCTCGCAGTAGGCGGCCACACGTTCGGTCAGGCTCATGATTTCGGCACACATCGGCGCGGCTTTGGCGGCATATTCCTCTTCGATGACCGCTTTTTTGTCTCCGGCTTCGGTTTCCAGGCGTTTGACTTCGCGCTGCAAGTCGCCGATTTGGCGGATAAATGCGGTAACTTCCGCTTTGTCTTGTGCCGCTTCGATGGCGGGTTGTTTGATTCGGGTTTTAGCCATTTTCTTTTCCTTTCAGGTTGGGTTTAACATTTCGGCTTACTCAAGCCTTGTTCGCGTTCGCGCTTGGATTGTTTTTCTCCCTTCATCACACTTCCTCCCATAAAGTTATCGCCCGTGCCAAAGTATCCGCCTCGGCAGTCTTCCACATCCCGTCCGGCGACCGCGCAGCGATGACAAAGCCTTCGCCGTCCTTTTTCATAATCATCAGCTCGCCACGGTCTTCGAGCCATTCTGCAATTTCTTTTGCATTCATTTCTTAAATCCTTTTAAATCAGTACCTTATATTTTCAATAAGGCAAAAAAATATAGAGCAACATCAACGGCTTACCGTTTTAATTGTCGTCATACCCGTCATGGCCTTCGCCTATCATGTGCAACACGACGATTCGGGCCAGCATTTCAAGCCAAATCCCCAGCAGCACCAACACCGCCAATCCGACAACAAACCAAATCATTTTTTCTCCTCCTTCTTCTCGGCAGGCCGTTTAAAACGCGCCTGATATTCCTCGATTTCACGCTCTCGGCTTTTTTGCGCCATTCGCGCCGTCGCACGCCTGCGGTGTTGTCCCCAAGCCTGCCAATCCGTATTACGTCGTCCGAAACTCATTTCACACATCCTTTCACAATCGCCTTATCGCCATATTTCGCACGGATTTCCTGTACCGCCCGTGCCAAAGCCTCTTTTTTCGCCGCAGGGCTCAATAAAATTGGCTTATCGCTCATAAACAATCCCTTTCATTTTTTCCTCGACGCTCATTGACTCGTATTGCTCTTCCCATACCTTGACCTCCAAATCCGCCTGTCTTTCCATCGCCTCAACCTTCGTCGGCTCTTTCGCAACCGGTTCGGGTTCTTTCGCGCAGGAATGCAACGCCATTCCCGCCACAAAACACCACACGCCCACCGTCAAACCAACCGGCACACACCGCCAAAAAGAGCGTGCCACAAACATCTTCCAATCAACTTTCTTCAAAACTTGCATTTTTTGTTTTCCTTTAGAAAATAATAATTTATTAAAATCATAGAGTAAAAAATATATAGCCCTGTCAGAGACTTACCGTTTCAGACGGCCTATCGGATAATCAGGGAGCTGTATTTCTTAACGATACCGGCCTGTATCTTGATACCGTTCTTGTTCGCCGTGCGTACCGCGCCGCGCATCAATTTGCTCATCCGGCGCGTATTGCCGTTGCTATGTTTAACCAGTTCCAAGAGCGTTTCTTCGTCCGCATCAGGCAAAGCCGCTTTCGCAATCTCAAAGAGTTCCTCGTCCGGCAAAGATTCGCCCAAATTCAGCGCAACAGACACGCGGCTGTAAAGCTGTACCAGCTCGCCATGCTTACCGCGCAGATTCGCCACCAGTCGGGGCATACCGCTCAACACCAACCCGCAGCCTGTGTCATCGTGCAGTCGGCGGATAATCTCAAGGGCGCGTAATGGCAGGTTTTCCGCCTCATCAACTACAATCAGACGACCCGAATCACGCAGGCGGTCAGATACCGATTCAAACAAATCATTCAGGCTGCCCATCGCCGATACCTTCGCCGCTGCTGCCAGCTTGCGCATCAGCACAAGTGCCGTAAAGCTCGGATTGGCCTCAATCAGGATGGCCGCAGGGTTTTTCTCGCAGTAGTTTTTGACCGCCTGCGTCTTGCCCAAGCCTGCCTGACCGTAAATGACGGCAATCTCGCCAGCCTCATGCGCATCGCGCATCACTTCCGCGATTCGGCGTGTCGTCTTGGTCGATACAAACCCCAACACCAACTCTTCGCGTCGCGCCTTACTTTCCTGCATCTCCAAAAACGCCTCGATTTTCGGCTCGATGGTTTCATAATTGCCGCCTTTTTCCGCATAAGTACCGTTCAGATACATACTGATGGATGCCGGCGAAGTATCGATACCGCGTGCCAGTTGGGTTTGGTTCATACCCGATTTTTCTTTAAATTCAGCCAGTTTTTGTTGCAATGCTTGATTGATTTGTTTCATTTTTAATATCCTTGAGTTTTAAACAACCTTTAAAGGCCGTCTGAAATGAAAGAGTTACCCAATTTAGAAAAACGCCTGATCATGCTGGAAGTCGCCGTTCAAGACTTGGAAGACAGGTCGCTTGCCGATTCTTTCGTACTTTCCTGGCTGCTCCAGCGGATTACCCGTCAAGAGCCGACTTCGATTGAGCAGGTCCGCCGCTTTCTTCAGGCGCAGGCAAAAACGTTTGAGCCTGATTCCGTTCAGCGGGAACACCTTGAATCTTTGCTTGAAATCGTTGAATCCGCCCAAGAGCTCGCTTGAGTTTCAATTTTTCAACAAGCTCGGTCGAAAACGCTGCATTTTTCTGTTTGTCCATCATGTTTTCCTTTATCTATCCGCCTCAAATAGCACAAAATCGTCCGTGCCCGTTTTCGGCAATACCGCATACTCCGCCTTGATGACGTTTCCGCCCAAATTTCCCAGCTCGTCCCAAACCGCAGCCTGTTCCAAAGCCGGATTGACTTCCGCGTTTGCAAGCTTGATCGCATTTTCCGCCCGCTTGATTTTGCCTTTTCGGCGCTTTTCCGCCAGTTGGTCGATACGCGCCGTCGGGAAAGCCTCGCGGGTATTGCCGTCGGCCTGCGCCTTAGTGATAAACTTGCCGTCCATATCAAACACATTGACCGCCGACGCATCGCTCAAATCGTAGCTGACCCGTACCTCGTCTTTGTGATACTCCGCCAGCTCAGTTGAGAAATAAGAGTTGTTGAACAAATCCAGCCAACCGCGCTGTACTTTTCGCACCTCTTGCGGCATAAACATCGTCGCCAGCTCTTGCGCCGACAACATATCCGGCGCAATCCCGTCCTGTTCCAGCCTTATTTCCCGATATTCTTTCGGCGAATAATGCCCGCCGTCCGGATGTCGGGGCAGCTCGCCGTGCGGGCGGTTGTTGTATTCGTCGATACACTTGACCACATCCGCGATAAAACGCGACCAGCTCGGCAGTTTTTTCAAATATTTCTGTTGTTCCTCCGTCAAATCCTTGCCTTTTTCCAAAGCGTTAAACGCACTTTCCATCTTGCGGTACATCAGGTTCTTCGTACTGCTGTCCATCCCCGCGCCCGCAAACGTCTCATACTGCCGCGCCATCTCAATCAGATTGTCTTTCCACCATCGCTCAATGATGCCGCGCCCTTGCGGGTTGCCCGCGATACCCGTTTCATGCCGGATACCCAGTCGGGACGTAATACCCGTGATTTCATGGTCTATCGTCTTGCCGGTTTGGCCGCCGCCGTTATCCGAGTAATAAATGATCGGCAAACCATAGTGCTTGACCCCGATACGCAGCGCGTCCGATACCGCCACACAACTTTCAGCCAGCGACACCGAAAACCCGACCACAAACCGCGTACATCCGTCGATAATCACCGTAACTTCCGGCTTAAACGGCCTGCCGTGTACCGGATGTGCCACCTTCGCCTTAAAGCTGTGGCCGTCACCGATCCAAACATCGTTAGGCTTCAAAGCCCCCCAATCACGTTTCACATAAGGCAGCAGCGATTTATAAGCTGCCCCCGTTTTCCTGCCGCGCTCCTGCATAATCAGCGGCAGCTTGGCCCAAACGCGCCGCACCATACTCAAGTTAGGCACATCATTGACCGGCATATTTTCCGCTTCAGCCCACTGCACAAAACGGCGGTAGCTGTGTGCCAGTTTCGGCGCGGACGGGATATTGTGAAACTGCATAAAAATCGGCAACCACCCGTAGCTCTCAATCGGCTTGACCGCCTTCGTCGTCTTCGGAGCCAAAGCCACCAACCGCTCCGTCGCGTTTTCCGCCTTAAGGTAGGCAGATATCCAGCCGTCTAAAGTACGCTCACCGACCTTCGCCGACCGGCTGCGGTCATTGGCCTTTTCCAAATTCCCAAGCGTAACCGCGTCCAATTTGCCTTCTGCCAGCAAGCCCAAAAACTGAGCCACCGCAGCCTTGGCAGAGCAACCGTATTGGTATTTAATCCCCAACACCGCCGCCACCACCGCACATCGCGCATCCGCCACCGACCGTTGTTTCTCGTTCAACAGCTTAGCCGCTTCAGCCAGTGCCTGAGCCGACATCGCCGTACCCGGTCTGACTTGGGGCAACATTTTCGGCATCTTCTCCGCCAGCTCGTCCGACTGCCGTTTCATGATGGCGGCGCGGATTTCAATAGGTAGGGCATATTCAACACCACCACCCTTACCTTGACGCCTTCTCGTTTGCCAACCATCCCTTTGCGCTTTTTTCTCAGCCCTATTACTGTTCTTGGCATATTTGGCAACCCAAAATCAAGCAGGCTTTTGAGGTCCATATATTCCATTTCAACCCACTCCGAGCATCTCTTTCAATTCAGCTATCTTTTTGTCTCGACAATCTGTTTTTTTGTAATGCGGGAAAACTTCAACTAAATCTTTTTGAATCACTTTCGCGATTTCTTCCGCAATTCTTTTGCTTCCTCGCCCATTTCTTATGACCTCAGAAACAGATTGGTTAGTTACCCCTAAAGCCGAAGCCAACATTCTTGCCGATATATTTTTTTCTTCTAAGGATTTATAGATTTCGTTCGCTCGCATAATGCCTCCATGATAGAATCCCTTACTTACCTTACAGGCTTTAATGCCTGCCTTAACTGTTACCTGAATGATATGCCAAAAATATTTGGTATACCAAATATTTTTGGCACTATTTTGCGGTGTTTTTATGGAACGCATTGATTTAGCATTGAATTTAGTTGAAGAGAGAAGCCGCCTTGGATACTCTCGAAAGAATTTTGCTGAGCAAACTGGATGCAGTGCAGAAAGTTTGAGATTGTATGAAAGCGGGCAGGTCAACATTCCTGCGGACTTTTTACTTGCTGCTGTTCAATTAGGGGTGGATATTCAATTTGTCTTTACAGGCATTCATTCGGCAAATTTAAATGCTGTTTCAGACGACCTTAATAAAAAACTGGACGACGCTATTGGCAAATCAAACGTTGAAAATCAGATTAACGGCAACGTCAGTAACGCTGTTATCGCCTCATCTGGTTCTGTTGTTCATCAAATTAATACCCAGAATCATGTCATCAGAACCCGTGTCGATTCAAAACCCGGTAAGGAACACATAACGCTTGAGCAAGCCTCAAAGCTGCAACAACTTGTTAAACAAGTTGCCGCAGCCGAAGAGATTGCCAAACGATCGCCAAAATCAATCCGTGCAATTTGGGCTAGTCTGAATGCTCACTGTAAAGTTCCAAGTTACAAACTAATCGCATTGAGTGATTACGACAAAGCAGAAACTTATCTCAGAAAATGGCTGGGTAGGTTGAGTAATACAGCAAAATCAAAGAACAACGATCCCGACTGGCGAAAAAAGAAATACGCTTATATCAAATTAAATGTAAAACAACTTGAGCTTGAAGATTGGTTGAAAAGTTACCTCGAAAAAAATTTCTCAGTAGAAAGCCTTACTGAATTAAGTGATGACGATTTGCAAAAAACATATGCAGCAGTATCGACAAAAAAACGGAAAAAATAGGCTTAAACATGAAACTCCGCCTTTAAATTCAAGTTTCATGTTTAGCTTATAGTCTTCAGATGCTTTGTTTTTTAGATGTATGATATTAAGAGATTTTTTCAAACATGGAACTGTTGTACGAGTTCCATGTTTAGTTTCTAGTTAAAGCCTTTTATAAACATCCTCATCAACCACGCCGAAACCGACCCGCGTGACGGCCTATATGTCTTGCGTATAGGCAATGACCTCTTTGTCAAACGTGTGCAACGCATACCGGGCAAACTGCTTGTAACGCCCGAAAATCCACGTTACGCACCGTTTGAAATAGATTTGAGCAATGCCCAAGACGACATCGCCATCATAGGCCGTGTTGAGTGGTATGGCCGGAGTATTGATTAAATCCATTTTAAAAACCTCTTAAAACAGTTTTAAAAATTCCCTAATCTCGTCAGCTTTAAACAGAAAACCGCGCATTCCGGCGCGGTTTCGTGAAAAAGCTGGTGTAACTTTTCCAGATACAAAAAAACGCCGAAATCCACGTCTTTCCAAGATTTCAGCGTTTTTTTACTCTATTTGTTCCTTGTGCAAAAACTAACAGTCCCCCACACAATGTTGTCGGCAAAAGGCAGTGCGGCATAAAACGGCAAACGGACAGGCACGGGGTAAAACGTGCCGCCTCGGTCTTCAGACGGCATCGGCAGGGCGTTCAGCTTCCGGCAACTGTCATCCCCGCAATCAGGATAGAACCGATTTTGTTGGACGAACGCCGCAAAGCGTCATCCGCCACGCCGACGATGTTGCGGTACATATCCTGAAGGCGGCCGGCAACGGTGATTTCATGGACGGGGTAGGCAATGATGCCGTTTTCCACCCAAAAACCCGCCGCACCGCGCGAGTAGTCGCCGGTAATGGCGTTTACACCTTGCCCCATGAGCTCGGTTACCAACAATCCCGTGCCCATTTCTTTCAGCAGGTCTGATTGCGTTTCGTGCGTATGGTTCAAATAAAGGTTGTGCGCGCCGCCGGCGTTGCCCGTGGTCTGCATACCGAGTTTCCTCGCGCTGTAACTGCTGAGGAAATAGCTTTCGACAATGCCGTCGCGGATGATGAAACGCGGCCGCGTGGCGACACCTTCGGAATCAAAATAGGTGCTGCCGAAGGCGCGGGGAATATGCGGCTCTTCGCGCAGGCTGAGGAAATCGGGCAGAACCTGCTTGCCTATGCTGTCGATCAGGAAGCTACTTTGGCGGTAGAGCGCGCCGCCGGACAGTGCGCCGACGAGGTGTCCTATCAGACCTCCCGAAACGGTCGCATCGAATAGGACGGGGTAGCTTCCAGTCGGAATGCTGCGGCTATTCAGACGACGCAAGGTACGTTCGGCGGCGGTTTGACCGATTTGCGCCGGGCTATCCATGTCTTGATGGCGGCAGGAGGAATCGTACCAGTAGTCGCGCTGCATGCCGTTTTCGTCGGCGGCAACGACGCTGCATGAAATGCTGTGGCGCGTGCCTTGCTGGTGTGCGGCAAAACCGTGGGTGTTGCCGTAAACGTATTGGTAATGTCCGGTTTGTACCGCCGCCCCTTCGGAGTTTTCGACGCGCTCATCCTCGTTCAGGGCGGCTTGTTCGCATTGTTTTGCCAACTCGACGGCGGCTTCCGTGCTTAAATCCCATTCGTGGTAACGGTCGAGGTCGCCAACGTGTTGCGCCATAAGCGAAGCGTCTGCCAAACCTGCGCAATCGTCTTCGGCAGTGTAGCGGGCGATGTCGATGGCGGCTTTGACGGTGTCTTGCAGGGCTTTTTCGGAGAAGTCGGCAGTGCTGGCGCGGCCTTTGCGTTTGTCGACGTAAACGGTAATGTCCAGCGACTTGTCCTGCTGAAACTCGATTTGTTCGATTTCGCCCAGCCGCACGCTGACGCTTTGTCCCAATGATTCGCTGAAATCGGCTTCGGCGGCGGTTGCGCCCGTCGCTTTTGCCAAGTCGAGCGTGCGGCGGCAGAGGTCGAGCAGTTCGGAGGCGGTGTGGTTGAACAGCATAGAAATCTTTCTTGGTGGAGCGTTACGGCATTTTAACCGTTTCGGGCGACAGGGGCAAAAGCGTGCCGTTTGCATGGCGGGCGGTGCAAAATGCCGTCTGAACGCGGAATCATTCTGTTAAAATGCGCTATTGGAAAAAAATCGAGAATCAAGATGTTTGAACAAGAAGACGAGTGGATCAGCAAAACCCAAATGAAAAAGCAGATGAACGGTTTGCAGGATTTGGGTATGGAACTGACCAAGCTCTCAAGCGACACGCTGAAAAAAATCGGCTTGGACGAAGATTTGTACGAAGCCGTCGTTACCTATAAAAAAATTACGTCCAACGGCGCGCTCAAGCGGCAGGCGCAATTTATCGGCAGGCTGATGCGCGACACCGATCCCGCGCCCATCGAGGCGTTTCTTGCCAAGCTGCGCGGCGACGATGCGGCGCACAACGCCTTTTTGCAACGTGTGGAGCGGACGCGGATGGAGCTGCTGGCAGACGACGGTGCGTTGACGCAGTTTATGTCGGATTTTCCAAACGCCGACGCGGGCAGGCTGCGGACGCTCGTCCGCAACACCAAAAAAGAGCAGGAGCAAAACAAACCGCCGAAAAATTTCCGCGCCCTGTTTCAAGAATTGAAAACCGTGATGGAAAACGGGGACGCGGAAATTTAGGCATATTTTCAGACGGCATCCGCCGTCATTCTGATTGGAGGATAAAATGTTGTTCCGTAAAACGACCGCCGCCGTTTTGGCGGCAACCTTGATGCTGAACGGCTGTACGTTGATGTTGTGGGGAATGAACAACCCGGTCAGCGAAACAATCACCCGCAAACACGTTGACAAAGACCAAATCCGCGCCTTCGGTGTGGTTGCCGAAGACAATGCCCAATTGGAAAAGGGCAGCCTGGTGATGATGGGCGGGAAATACTGGTTCGTCGTCAATCCTGAAGATTCGGCGAAGCTGACGGGCATTTTGAAGGCCGGGTTGGACAAGCCTTTCCAAATAGTTGAGGATACCCCGAGCTATGCCCGCCACCAAGCCCTGCCGGTCAAACTCGAAGCGCCCGGCAGCCAGAATTTCAGTACCGGAGGCCTTTGCCTGCGCTACGATACCGACAGGCCTGACGACATCGCCAAGCTGAAACAGCTTGGGTTTAAAGCGGTCAAACTCGACAATCAGACCATTTACACGCGCTGCGTCTCCGCCAAAGGCAAATACTACGCCACACCGCAAAAACTGAACGCCGATTACCATTTTGAGCAAAGTGTGCCTGTCGAGATTTATTTTATGGTTGAGGGAAAATATACCGACAAACTCAAGCTGTTTGGAAATATTTTATATACGCCCCCCTTGCTGATATTGGATGCGGCGGGCGCGGTGCTTGCCTTGCCTATCGCGGCGTTGATTGC
Source organism: Neisseria maigaei (assembly GCF_958267405.1). Taxonomy (NCBI): domain Bacteria; kingdom Pseudomonadati; phylum Pseudomonadota; class Betaproteobacteria; order Neisseriales; family Neisseriaceae; genus Neisseria; species Neisseria maigaei. The sequence continues at coordinate 39,544 of NZ_CATQFT010000040.1, forward strand.
AGCCTCGAATTCCTCAGACAAATGAACAGCAATGCCGTCTGAAAAGCCTTCAGACGGCATTTCAAGCACACCCGCACTGTAAAACCCCGCGCTATGTCCGTCAAAATCCAAACCCGATCCGTCAATACCGACGTTTTTAATCATTTGCTCACCGCCGGTGCCGATCCTTTAATCGCCCGGCTTTGTGCCTCGCGCGGTGTGCAAAGTCCTGCCGAATTGGACGACAAGCTTGCTGCGCTTTTGCCGTATCAAACGCTGACAAACTGCGAAGCCGCCGCCCGCCGTTTGGCGGATGCGGTTGGGCGCAAGGAAAAAATCCTGATTGTCGCCGACTACGATGCCGACGGCGCGACCGCGTGTGCCGTCGGTATGAGCGGTTTGGCGGCGATGGGCGCGAAAGTGGATTTCCTCGTGCCCAACCGCTTTGAACACGGCTACGGCTTAACGCCCGAGCTGGCTGAAATCGCAGCAGAGCAGGGCGTGGATTTGCTGATTACGGTCGATAACGGTATCGCCAGCATCGCAGGCGTGGCGAGGGCGCAGGCTCTGGGTTTGGATGTGATTGTGACCGACCACCATCTGCCTGCCGAGACCGTACCCGACTGCATCATCGTCAATCCAAACCAAAAAGGCTGCGGTTTCCAAAGCAAAAACTTGGCGGGCGTGGGCGTGATTTTTTATGTGTTGACGGCGTTGCGTGCCGAACTGCGCCGCCGCGATTATTTCTCAGACGGCATCAAAGAGCCGAATCTGGGCGGCCTTTTGGATTTGGTCGCACTCGGCACGGTTGCCGATGTCGTCCCCCTCGACCACAACAACCGCATCCTCGTGTCGCAAGGTTTGAAACGGATGCGTTCGGGCAAAATGCGTCCCGGCATCCGTGCCTTGTTTGAAGTGGCGCGGCGCGACTGGCGCAAGGCTCAGCCGTTTGATATGGGCTTTGCGTTGGGCCCGCGCATCAACGCGGCCGGACGGTTGGACGATATGTCGGTCGGCATTGCCTGTCTGTTGGCGCGAGATGATGTGGAAGCGCAGGAACTGGCGGCTCAGTTAAACAACCTCAATATCGAGCGTCGCGAAATCGAGCAGTCTATGCTGCAAGACGCGCTGAATGCTTTTCCTGAAACCCTGCCTCCAGGTCAGACGACTTTGGTGGCGTATCGCGACGATTTTCATCAAGGCGTGGTCGGCATCGTTGCCAGCCGCCTCAAAGACCGTTTTTATCGTCCGACCATCGTGTTTGCGCCTGCCGACAACGGCGAAGTGCGCGGTTCGGGGCGTTCCATTCCCAATCTGCACCTGCGCGATGCTTTGGACTTGGTGTCCAAACGCCATCCCGATTTGATTTTGAAATTCGGCGGACACGCGATGGCGGCGGGCTTGAGCATACTCGAACACAATATCCCCGCGTTTCAGACGGCCTTTGAAGAAGCCGTGCGCGAGATGGTGTGCGAAGACGATTTGTCGCAAACCTTCATCACCGACGGCAGCCTGAAAGCCTGCGACATCACGTTGGAACAGGCGCAAAACCTCGCCCGCCATGTTTGGGGACAAGGCTTCGCGCCGCCGAGCTTTACCGACGAATTTCATGTTGTCCGCCAGCAGCCTTTGGGCGCGGAAGGCAAACATAAAAAAGTCTGGCTGCAAAAAGACGGCTGCGAATTTGAAGCGATGTTCTGGCGTTGCAGCGAAGACATCCCCGAATACATCCGCACGGTTTACCGCCCCGTTGCCAACGAATGGCGCAACAATCTCGAATTGCAGCTTTATATCGATTACTGGGAAGCGGCTTAAGGGAAAGGTAGGATTCTGCCTGCCCGCATCATTCCGCGTAACGGGTAAAACGGCTTCAGACGGCATTTTGACGCGCGTTTAAGGCGGACGGGAGAAGTTTTTAAACCGGTTGAAGCCTGTGCAAAACAGCTTGTCCGTGCAATCCGACGCATAAAAATGCGCTAAAAAATGTGCTGAAAATGTCCAATCGGTTAAAACCTTTCCGATTTTGAGAAAAATAGAAGCCGTCAGGGCTTATTCATTCGGACGCGTCCGTCGGGCAAAGTCCGCCGATGACGTTTCTTTGCCGGCCGGATTGCCGCCGGCGGAATTTTTTAAAGGGCAATCTGTTATAATGACGCGTTGCCGCCGCGAGGGCGGCGTGATTCGGACGGCGTAGTTTCTACGCCTTTTGTTTATGGTTTTCGGCATCTTGCGGAATCGTACCGCCTGATGCCGTCTGAACACGGTTGCCCGTGGAGATGCCGCTCTTCGGGTCAGAATACTTATGCTGAAAAAATGGTTGAATAAGATGCTGCCTTCCGGTCGGAGCAGTAAAAAAGCGGAAAGTAAAACGGTCATTCCCGCTGAAAGACACAACATCCGTGCCGAAATGTTGAGCTTTGCCGCCGAAAACGTCATACGCCGCCTGAAAGGGGCGGGGTTTCAGGCTTATATGGTCGGCGGCGCGGTCAGGGACCTGCTGCTCGGCATCGAACCCAAAGATTTCGATGTCGCAACCGATGCCACGCCCGAACAGGTGCACAAACTCTTCCGCCGCAGCCGCATCATCGGCAGGCGTTTTCAAATCGTCCACGTGATGAACGGTGCAGAGATTATCGAAGTAACGACGTTTCGCGGCGGTGCGAAGGTTCAGCAGAACGCGCGCGGCAGAATCATGAAGGACAACACCTACGGCAGCATCGAAGAAGATGCGATGCGGCGCGATTTTACCTGCAATGCCTTGTATTACGATCCTGAAAAAGAAGAGATTTTGGATTTCCACAACGGGATTGCCGATGTTGCCGCCCGCAGGCTGGTTATGATTGGCGATGCCGCCGAACGCTATCAGGAAGACCCTGTCAGGATTTTGCGCGCCATCCGCCTGTCGGGCAAATTGGGCTTTGAACTGTCGGAAGAAACCGCCGCACCGATTGACGAATCGATATGCCGTCTGAAGCACGAACCTGTGGCAAGGCTGTTCGACGAAATCATGAAACTGCTGTTTTCAGGGCACGCGCGCGAGTGTCTGAAACGTTTGAACGGATTTGACATACCGGACGACATCCATCCGCTGCTCAATGCCTTGCGCGTTTCAGACGGCATCGCCGGAAAAATGACGGTGCTTGCCCTGAAAAATACCGATGAGCGGCTGCGTGCCGACAAATCGGTTTCGGTCGGCTTTGTGTTGGCAGCGTTAATGTGGCCCGAGTTGGACCGCCATTGGAAAAGCAATCTGCAACAGGGTTTGAAACCCGCGCCCGCCCTGTCCGATGCAATCAATACGATGCGCGAAACCGTCGAACGCGGTTGGGGCGTGCCGCAACGCTTTTCCGCCACGATGCGCGAAATTTGGATGTTCCAGCCGCAGTTTGAGAACCGCAAAGGCGCACGTCCGCACAAACTGTTTGCACAGGCGCGTTTCCGTGCCGCCTATGATTTCCTGCTCCTGCGCGCCGAAACCGGCAATGCGGACCGCGCCCTTGCCGAGTGGTGGACGGCGTTTCAGACGGCATCGGCGGAACAGCGGTCGGAGATGACCAAAAACGAAGCCGCCGCCCGACACGAAAAAAACGAGGGACAGGCGAAAAAACGCCGCCGTCGCAGGCGCAAACCCAAGCCGAAGGTTGTGGGAACGGATTGGGAATAAGGGTCAACAGACAAGGAGCAATGAAGTTTCAACACATGGGATGAAGCATAAAGTACCGTTCCATGTATTGCACTGATTTGTAAGGGACTTTATCTCCGCAAATAAAGTCTGCCCCTGCCGCCCGGAAAAAGGATGTCCGGGTGGGCAGGGTTCAAGCAACAAGGAAAATTGATGAAAAAATACATTTTGGGCATTTTGACCGCGTGTACCGCCATGCCTGCATTTGCCGACAGAATCGGCGATTTGGAAGCACGTCTGGCGCAGTTGGAACACCGTGTCGCCGTATTGGAAAGCGGCGGCAATACCGTCAAAATCGACCTTTTCGGTTCAAATTCCACCATGTATGTATGCAGCGTTACGCCTTTTCAAAAGACGTTTGAGGCAAGCGATCGGAATGAAGGCGTGGCGCGGCAGAAAGTGCGTCAGGCGTGCAACCGCGAAACTTCGGCAATGTTTTGCGGAGATGAGGCAATCCGATGCAGAAAATTCGATTGATGTATCGGTTGGACGGATAAAGAAACGGATACGGAGCTTGGCTTCCGTATCCGTTTTTTCTGCCCGATTTTCCGTGCATCGGGTTTCAAACGGCATTGGAGTGTCAGTCGTGTTCTGCCGATTCGTAGGCTTCGACGATTTTTTGCACCAGAGGATGCCGGACAACGTCTTCGCCGGTGAAGGTATGGAAATACAGCCCTTCCACGCCGTGCAGTTTCTCACGCGCGTCTTTCAATCCCGATTTGATGTTTTTGGGCAGGTCGATTTGGCTGGTGTCGCCGGTAATGACGGCTTTCGCGCCGAAACCGATGCGGGTCAGGAACATTTTCATTTGTTCGGGCGTGGTATTTTGCGCTTCGTCGAGGATGATGTATGCGCCGTTGAGCGTCCTGCCGCGCATATAGGCGAGCGGGGCGATTTCGATCAGGCCTTTTTCAATCAGTTTGCTGACGCGCTCGAAACCCATCAGGTCGTAAAGCGCGTCATAAAGCGGGCGGAGGTAGGGGTCGACTTTTTGGGTCAGGTCTCCGGGCAGAAAGCCCAGTTTCTCGCCGGCTTCAACGGCGGGGCGTACTAAAATGATGCGTTCGACTTGGTGTTTTTCCATCGCATCGACGGCGGCGGCAACGGCAAGATAGGTTTTGCCCGTGCCTGCCGGCCCGAGACCGAATACGATGTCGTGGTTGAGCAGGGCGCGGATGTAGCCGTTCTGCCGTGGCGTTCTGCCGCCTATGCTGCCGCGCTTGGTGCGGAAATAATAGGCGTGGTCAAGGTTTTTTTCTTGATGACCGGCATCTTCGGTTTGGGCTTCGACGGCGGCAAGCCTGATGTCGTTGTCGCCCAAATCGCGTGTTTGCGCCGTTTCTAGAAGTTTGAGCAGTGCGCGTTTTCCGGCATGGGCAAATGCGCCGTTGAAAGTGAAATGCTCGAAACGGCGGCTGATGCTGATGCCGAGTGCTTTGGCGAGCGAATCGAGGTTGCTGTCGAAAGAACCGCACAGGCGTTGCAGCGTCGGGTTGTCGGTTTCTTCCAAGTGCAGGTGGACGGTATGGGTCATATGTTCATCCGAATGGTTGGATATTGTGTGATTTTAATCTATTTTGCCTTGCTGGCGGCAGGAGAAAACGCGGTTTGAAATAATTGCCCCGCGCTAATGCAATTTGGCGCGCCGATATGCTAGATTGGCGGTTTTCAAGTAAGGAGACGGATATGTTGCGTTCTATTTTGGCGGCTTCCTTGCTGGCGGTATCTTTTCCGGCGGCGGCTGAGGCATTGAATTACAATATTGTCGAATTTTCCGAATCGGCGGGTATCGAGACGGTTCAGGATACAATGTCCGCGCGTTTCCAGGTGGCGGCGGAAGGGCGGGACAAAACTGCCGTCAATGCTGAGTTTGTTAAAAAATTCAATAGTTTTAACAGAAAATCAAAAAACGGCAGCTTTAAAACCGAATTGGTTTCCCGAAGTGCGATGCCGCGCTATCAATATACCAACGGCAGACGCATTCAAACAGGTTGGGAGGAGCGTGCGGAATTTAAGGTCGAAGGTAGGGATTTTGATGAGTTAAACCGTTTTATTGCCGATGTTCAGGCAGATGCCGCGTTGGAATATACGGATTTTTATGTGTCGCGCGAACGCCGCAACGAGGTCATCGATCAGGTCAGCAAGGATGCCGTTTTGCGTTTCAAGGCGCGTGCCGAAAAACTGGCGGGCGTTTTGGGTGCGTCCGGTTATAAAATCGTCAAGTTGAATTTGGGGCAAATCGGCAGCCATATCGTGGGCGGCGGAGCGGTGCGGGCAAAAATGCTGCGCGCGATGCCGATGGCGGCAAGCGTCAATATGGAGGGTGCGGATTCCGTTGCACCTGGTGTGGAGGAAATCAGCATCAGCGTCAATGGGACGGTTCAGTTCTGATTTGAGGTGAACAGCAAATGCCGTCTGAAACCCGAAGATAAGGGTTCAGACGGCATTTTGTGTTTCAGGCTTTGGGCAGGGTTACGCCGGTTTGTCCCATGTATTTGCCGTTGCGGTCTTTGTATGAAGTTTCGCACACTTCGTCGCTCTCGAAAAACAGGACTTGCGCCACGCCTTCGCCTGCGTAGATTTTGGCGGGCAGCGGGGTGGTGTTGGAAAACTCGAGGGTAACGTAGCCTTCCCATTCCGGTTCGAACGGGGTAACGTTGACGATAATGCCGCAGCGTGCGTAGGTCGATTTGCCCAAGCATACGGTCAGGACGTTGCGCGGGATGCGGAAATATTCGACCGTGCGCGCCAGTGCGAAGGAATTGGGCGGGATGATGCAGCAGTCGTCTTCGACGGTAACGAAGTTTTTGGGATCGAAGTTTTTGGGATCGACGATGGTGCTGTTGATGTTGGTAAAAATTTTAAATTCATTGGCGCAGCGGATGTCGTAGCCGTAGCTGGACGTGCCGTAGGAAATGATGCGTTTGCCGTCGGCTTCTTTGATCTGGTTCGGCTCGAAGGGGTCGATCATGCCGAATTCTTCGCTCATTCGGCGTATCCATTTGTCGGACTTGATGCTCATAATGTTTTCCTTGTTTCTTTTGATGTTCGGACAAAGCATTCGGGGATGCCGTCTGAAAATGCGGGACGGGGTTATTTGTTTTTGGGCAGTTTCACTTCTTTAATCATGCCGTTTTCGCATTTCATAATGAAGAGGGTTTCGCCGTTTTGCGAGACGGTGAACCTGCCGTGTGCCAGGCCTTTTTTGAATGTGCCCGACAATGCCATATTGCGGAATTTGGTACTGTCGGAATTGAACGGCTCGAGAAATACTTCGCGGCCTGCGGCAACGGTATAAACACCTCGCCCGTCGAATTTGCCGTTTTTGAACGAACCGGTATAACCGCGCCCGTCCCGGCAACGCCATATGCCTTTGCCGGCAGGTTTGCCGTCTTTGCCGACATCGCCGTCGTAGGTGCAGCCTGGTTCTTGATAGGAAGTCAGGACGGCAGCCGAAGTGGGGAGGGCGAACATAATGGCGGGCAGTAGGAATGCGAGATGTTTAAGCATAAGGGTTATTCCATTGGATTTTGGCTGACGGTATAAAAGCCGTCTGAAAGATCAATCTTGCCAGCCGCCCAAATAGGAAACCAGCTCTTCCAACATGGTGCTGACGGATTCCGCCATCAGGATTTGCGAGGCGAAGGCAAGGCTGGCGGCATCGTCGCCGTTGCTTTCGGCTTCTTCCTGCAATATGTCGAGGTATTGGATGCGCTTGAGCGTGAAGTCTTGCGTGAGGATGAAGGCGATTTGTTCGCGCCACACCAAGCCGAGCTGGGTTACGGTTTTGCCGTTTTTGACGTGTTGGACCACTTCATCGGCGGTCAAATCTTGTTTGGACACTTTGACGACGGGAACAACATCGCCCACGCCTTTGAGTTCGCAATCGCTGTCCAATTCAAAACCGCCTTCGCAATGCCCTTGCAACAGCCACTCGGTCATCAAGGAAGAGGGCGATTGCTTGGTATTCGGCAGCGAGGCTTCCAAACCGCCCAAGGCTTCGCGCAGCTTGGTCAGGATGTTTTCCGCTTTGGCGGAAGCCGCGTTATTGACGAGCAGGTAGCCGTGGCGAGTGTTAAACACCGCTTCTGTACGGCTGCTGCGGGTAAATGCTCGGGGTAGCAGGTCGTCTGTAATTTGCTCTTTAAGCTCTTGTTTTTCTTTGCGACCGACATTACGCGCCTCGTTGTCTTGAATTTCGGCGATTTTTTCATCCAAAATGTCGCGGATGACACCGGCAGGCAGGATTTTTTCCTCTTTTTTCAGAGCGACGCGCAAGGTAAAGTCGGCAGGGAAAACGAGTTCGGGCGAAAAAGAAACCGGCGCGGTAAAGCCTTCGCTGAACCAGTCTAAGCCTTGGCAATGGGTAAATTCAGCTTCAGCAAGTTTGTCGGCAAGTACGTCCGCCTCAGGCAGCTTTTCTTTGTTGAGCGGATAAAAACTAATCTGCTTGAACCACATAATGTTTCCTGTTGTTTGAAATGTCGGGAATTATTTGCTGAATTGTTTTTTCACACTGACTTTGGTTTTTTTCTTGAAACGGTTTTTCTCTTCTTTTCTGCCTTCGCGTTTCTCGATGCGGTTGCTCAGGCTGACGCGGCGCAACGGTTTTTTCTTCGGCTTGTCGTCGGCGTTTTCATACGGGTTTTCTGAAACATTGTATTGAATCCGCAACGGCGTGCCTTGCAGGTTGAAGGCTTTGCGGAAGGTCTGGGTCAGATAGCGCGTATAGCTGTCGGAAATCGCGTGCAGCGAATTGCCGTGAACCACAATCACCGGCGGATTCATGCCGCCTTGGTGGGCATAACGCATTTTTGGACGCACCAAGCCTGCGCGCGGCGGTTGTTGGCGCTCGATCGCGCTTTGCAGGACGCGCGTGATTTTCGGTGTCGGCATCTTAATCATCGCCGCGTTGTAGGCAGCCTGAATGCTGTCGAACAATCCGTCTATGCCGCGTTCTTTCAACGCGGAAATAAAGTGGAACTTGGCAAAATCAAGGAAATACAGTTTGCGGTTGATATCGCGTTTTACTTGCTCGCGGCGCTCTTCGCTGATGCCGTCCCATTTATTGACCGCTACCACCAAGGCACGGCCTGCTTCCAAAGCAAAACCTGCAATCGTCGCATCTTGGTCGGCGATATCTTGTTGAGCGTCCAACACCAAAACAGCAACGTTTGCCGCCTCAACCGCCTGCATGGCTTTGATAACGGAGAACTTTTCCACTGCTTCATCCACTTTGCCGCGACGGCGCACACCTGCGGTATCGATGATGGTAAACGGTTTGCCTTCACGTTCAAAATCGATGTGAATACTGTCGCGCGTCGTGCCTGCCATATCGAAGGCAATTACACGCTCTTCGCCGAGAATGGCGTTTACCAAGGTCGATTTACCGACGTTCGGACGACCGATAACGGCAAAAACGGGATGTTTCGCCTCTTCCTCTTCCTTTTCAGGCTCGGGAAAGGTTTCCAAAATATCCTCAATCAGATAATACACGCCATCGCCGTGTGCACCTGAAATAACATAAGGGTCGCCCAAGGCAAGTTCGTAGAACTCGGCAGCAAGCACGGTCCTATTGCCGCCCTCGCCTTTATTCACGGCCAAATAAACAGGGCGCGGACTTTGGCGCAAACGGTCGGCAATGATTTTGTCTTGCGGCGTCAAACCGGTACGGCCGTCCACCAAAAACACAACTGCATCGGCTTCATCGACAGCCTGCAAGGTTTGTTTTGCCATTTCGTGCAAAATGCCGCTATCGACAACCGGCTCGAAACCGCCGGTATCGATGACCAAATAAGGTTTGCTGCCGACTTTGCCATGACCGTAATGTCGGTCACGCGTCAGGCCGGGCAGGTCGTGTACGAGCGCGTCTTTGGTGCGCGTCAAACGGTTGAATAAAGTAGATTTGCCGACATTGGGGCGGCCGACAAGCGCGATGGTTGGTTTCATGATTGAGTCTTTCTGTGTCAAGTGCCGCCTAAAAACGGGAGCGGAACACAAGCAGGTGTTTTAAAAACACGGTTGATAAGGATAAGTGTAGGCCGTCTGAAAAGTCATTGCAACTTCAGACGGCCTTGATTTCAAACAAACTTATTTCAAGCTGTCGATTTTCATTTGCAGCAATTCGCGGCCTACTGCGGTTTGCGGCATTTTGCTCAAAGCAGCTTCGTAACTTTGTACGGCTTCTTTGGTTTTGTTTTGAGCAACGTAAACATCGCCTTTGGTTTCCAGCATCAAAGGCTCGAAATCAGCCTCAACCTGAGTATTCAGGGCATTGATGGCGGCATCGTATTTTTTCTGCTGCAACAGGACAACGCCCAAACGCTGCGCCGCCAAAGCTTGAACCAGCGGTGCGTTTTGGTTTTTCAGCACCCAATTCAAATGTCCTTCCGCTACATCATAACGGCCGGCATCAAACTCGGTCGCCGCTACCATCAAAGTGGCTTGGGCTGTCGAAATGGAATCAGGATAGTTTTTTTGCAATTCAGCCAAATCGGCATTGATGGCTTTAGGGTCGGTTTTTTGCTGCGCCTTTTCCACCATTTGCGCCAATACGGCGGCGGCTTCCTGATCTTTTGAAGCTTTTTGGCCTTGGTAAATGGTGTAACCTAAATACCCCAAAGCCGCCACGATCAGCAAGGCAAAGATCCAACGGCCGGTTTTTTTCCAAAAATATTTAAAGTTGTCCAACTCTTGTTGTTCTTCCAAATGGGCTGCCATTTATGCGTTCTTCCATTGTTGTAAAGTGTCTGTCAAATCGGCGGCGGCAACGGTTTGCTGACCGTGTTTGCCCTGCATATCTTTCAGGGTAACCGTACCGTTCGCCAGTTCGTCTTGCGCGACAATCAGGGCAAAGCGCGCGCCGCTGTTGTCTGCTTTTTTCATTTGCGCCTTCAGGCTTTGATAGCCGGAATGCTGCATTACATTGAAACCTTGAGCGCGTAAGGCTTGGGCGTATTTCATCACTTGCAAGTCCGCACCTTCGCCTTGGTGCATTGCATAGATATCAGGCGCAGCGTTCACTTCCAGCGAGCCGTATTCGCCCACCAAAAGCAGCAGGCGCTCAATACCCATTGCAAAGCCGATAGACGGCGCAGTTTTGCCGCCAAGCTCTTCAATCAAACCATCGTAACGGCCGCCACCGCACACAGTCGCCTGCGCGCCGAGTTTGTCGGTCGTCCACTCAAAAACCGTCTGATTGTAGTAATCCAAACCGCGAACCAAGCGCGGATTTTCAATATATTGGATATCCAAACCGTCCAACATCGCCTTGAAGCGTGCATAGTGGTTTTGCGAAGCCTCGCCCAAGTAATCCACCAGACGCGGCGCCGCGTTGCAGATTTCCTGCAAATCAGGGTTTTTCGTATCCAAAACACGCAAAGGATTGGTTTTCAGACGGCGTTTGCTGTCTTCATCCAATTTATCTTCATAACGGGTCAGATATTCGACCAATGCCGCACGGTGTGCCGCGCGTTCCTCACGGTTGCCCAAGCTGTTGATTTCCAAAGTCAGGTATTCGCGAATACCCAATTTTTCCCATAAGTCGGCAGACATCGCGATGATTTCCGCATCAATATCCGGCCCTTCAAAACCCAAAGCCTCGATACCGACCTGATGGAACTGACGATAACGGCCTTTTTGCGGACGCTCGCGGCGGAACATCGGCCCCATATACCACAGCTTTTGCGGGCTGTTGTACAAAAGGTTGTGTTCGACCACAGCACGCAGACAAGAAGCCGTACCTTCAGGACGCAGGCTCAAACTCAAAGAATCGTTTGAATCGGAGAAGGTGTACATTTCCTTGCCGACCACATCGGTTTCCTCGCCGATGGAGCGGACAAATAAACCGGTTTGCTCGACAATCGGCGTACGGATTTGCTGGTAGCCGTAAGCGCGTGTCCAGCGGTTTACCGTATCTTCAAACGCCTGCCAAAACGCAGCCGTCAGTTTGAAATCTTTTTGTTCGACAGGTAAAAGGTCGTTCATACCTTTTACAGATTGAATTTTTTGTGCCATTTCAATATGGGATAAGCGAAAATCAAATAGTTGGGCATTATAGCTGATTTTTAAGGGTTTGTGAGGTTGGGAACAAATCAAAAGGCCGTCTGAAACAGTTTTCAGACGGCCTTTGACTCACTCTACACGCCTTAGCCTGATTTGTTTGACTGCAAATTCCGTCTGCCGCTTGGGATGATGTGTAAAAAACAATTTATTTGAAATCGTCTCCGCTTTTTTCGGCACAACCGCCAAAATCTTACCTGCCAAATTTCCCTCACGGGTTTTCCAAGCCTCTAAAAACTGCGCCCTACTCATGGAAACATGGCTCAGCGACGGGTCGGCAAGCAAAACCGTATTGCCGTCTATGCCGCGCAACACCGAGAAATGATCATCCTTGCGGTATTTCAGATACACGATGATGGGGATTTTCAACTGTGCAAGCTGCTCGAAAGACAGGGCATAGCCTTTCGCTTCAAAACCCAAATCAGGCATAATGCGCTGCATATCCTCAAACGACGCACGCATCTGCTCCTTATCCAGCTTTTTCAACACTTCTTCTTCCGTCAGCGTTTGCCCGTAAAAATTATTCAAAAGCGTCGCCACCGAAGCCGCCCCGCAGGAAAAATCCAAATCCTGCTTTACAATATTGAAATCCCGCCGCGCTTTCCAACTCTGTATTTTGACTTTGCCGTAGGCTATGGGGTTTTCTTCCGCAAAGGGAAAAGAATGCGCATAAAGAGGTAGGGCGGCGGCGAGGAGCAGGGAGGCGGTAAACCGCCTTTTTTGTTTCATCAAAATCCTCCTGAAAGGCTACCCGGAATTTTTAAGCAGCCTTTTGATTGGTAAACGTTACGACGGAAGCCTTAGCCTCCCGATTGCAGTATTTCAAATCCAAGATAAATGCCGCATAGAAAATAAAATACTTAAATGGTTTTTAGCGGCTTAAATATCTTATTTAATTTTATTGATTGTTTTTCCAATAGTTTCTGCAATAAATAATAAGAAGTAGAATAACAAACAAACAGAACATGAAAATAAAAATAAATCTTTTATCATCTCGGTAATAAAATTCCAAAGATTTTCCTTATTTCCATCAACAATAAAAATTATCAGTTCATGAATAAAGAATACTGCAAAGAAAATGCTTCCTGCCGTTAGGGATATTTCTAACCTGCTTATTTTTCCTTCGCTATATTTACCTGATAAATAGCCCAAAAAAGCTGCAATCAAATCATCCATTTTAAAAATTTCTGTAAAAACAGATAATGTCCTTAATTCATTTTGTCCAATCCGTTTGCCATTGCGGGGCAATCATAGACAGCATCATCACGGCTGCGGTGATTTGTTTTTTCATAACAAATTCTTAGGGAGGAGATAATGTTTCATCAAAGTCCTCCTGAAAGGCTGCCTGAAATTTCCAAGCAGCCTTTTTGTTTGCTTATTAATCGGATAGTGTGACAAATATAAGGTGGGCGGCAATCATTGCCGTAACGGCAGCCATAACTGTTTTATTTTCTTCAAACCAAAGCGAGTTGAGAAACATGAACATCAAGAAATATGATGGTTCTTCAGTTTTGCCGCTGCTTTCTTGAGTTAGAAGATAAAATATGGATATGGCGGTTATGCTGATTGCTGTTTTTATATATTTATTTACCATATCGTTGGGCAACACCCGTAACCATACCTGTTGCCAAAGATCGGTTAAATCCCCATACAACCCCTGCCGGACCTGCTGTCGCCCCTCCAAAAGCTCCCGCCCCTACGGCAAGAGTGAATGCTGTGGGAGAAAATCTGCTTCCGCTAAGTTGCTGGTTCATCATATATCCGATTCCGCCTCCGACTCCTCCGATAAATGCACCTACCGGTCCCCAAGCCCCCTCAGTCTCCTTCATCTCCTTTTGAGAAAGCTCCGCCAACTGCATCGGCGCATCTGCCTGCGTGTGGAACACTTGGTTTTCAAATGTCTGATTGTCCAAGCCGTTTGCCATTGCGGGGGCAATCATAGACAGCATCATTACGGCTGCGGTGATTTGTTTTTTCATAACAACTCCTTTGGATTACAACGTTGGAAAATCAAAACCTGCTTAAAATGTATGCGGTACGCCCAATTTCAGTTCGGAACTGCTTTGCCCTGAAACGTTGAAACGTGCGGATGCGTTTAAAGCCGTGGTTTTGGTGAAACCGAAACCTGCGCCGAAATGGGCGTAGGTGGATGTGTTTCTTGCGGATTCTTTTTTGCCGTCTATGCGGTCGGGCTGTTTGCCCAGCCATTGGATGCCTCCGGTCAGGCTGATTCTGTCGTTGGCGGCAAATGAGATGTTGGGGTTGAGCAGCAGGTAGTTGCCCGATTTGTAGCGGATGCCGTCTGAAAGGGTTTTGCTGCCGTTGATGCGGTAGGCGGCGGTGAGGGAAAGGACAATCGGATCTATGGCTTTGTAGGTGGTGGCGCCGATGAGCCACGATTTTCCCGACGAGGCTTTGTTGCACGATTTTTCGTAAACCGTGCTTTCAAGAAAGCTGATTAGGGCGGGGTTTTTGTCGTCTTTAAGGAAGGTGTGGCTGATGCCGAGGGATACGTCGGACATCCGTTTGTTGCGGGTTTTGCCGTTGCCGTCGAGTTTGCGTTCTTCGTGCCACAGATAGCTGCCGCTGCCGTAAATGTCGGTATTGCCGGTCAGTCCGTAGCGCAAACCGAGCGTGCCGGCGAGCATATCGGTATTGCTGCCGTTTTCTTGGATTTCGGTCGGAATGGGGATAAACGAGGTTGCGCCGGTTTGAATGTAAACCGGTGCGGCAAGTGCGGCGCGGCTGTTTTCGCTATTCAGGTAGGTAAGGGAAGTTTCCAGTTTCCATTTTCCCTTGTCGGTCATTATGTCTTCAATCGTCAAGGGCAGGTCGGCATAAGTGGATAAAGGCAGGATGGCGGGCAAGGCGGACAAAAAGATACGTTTCATATTTCCTCTTATTGATATTAATTCTTATTTAAGAATAGTAATGAATATCCGATAATTCTGTCTAAATAAATTTTTAAATCAAAAAAAACGATATATTTGTTTTTATCAATTATGTTTTGATATGCCGTCTGAAAAGTTTGTGAAAAACGGTTACAATCCGCCACATGAAAAAACGCAATAATCCTCTTCCTCTGTTGAACGGTGTCAAACCCAGTTATTTGGTGCTGCCGCATGAAAAGCAGTTTTACGGGCTGCCGCTGCTGCATTTTCTGTGCATCCGCTTTCCTTTTGTGGGCGCGGACGATTGGCGTAGGCGGTTGAACAGTGGTTTTGTGGTTGGTTCGGATGGTGCGGCGTTGGATGAATATTCTTTGTTCGAGCCCGGTAAGACGATGTTTTATTATCGGGAAACCAGTCGCGAGAGCGAGCCGCGTATTCCGTTTGAAGAAAAGATTTTGCATATTGATGAACATTTGATTGTGGTGGACAAGCCGCATTTTCTGCCCGTCATCCCCAGCGGGCGTTTTTTGAGGGAAACGCTGCTCACACGCCTGCGCCTGCGCTCTGAATTGCAGCATTTGAATGTTGAAGACATTACGCCGATTCATCGCTTGGACAAAGATACGGCAGGCGTTATGCTGCTTTCGCTCAACCCTGCTACGCGTCGTGATTATCAAACCATGTTCCAAGAAAAAACCGTCCGAAAAACCTATGAAGCGGTAGCGCCGACTCGGACGGATTTGGACTATCCGCTGGATATTTCGTCACGAATGGAACGCGGCGAAAAATTCTTTCTCACGCGGGAAACAGAAGGCGAACCCAATGCCCACACGACCATCGAACTTATCGAAAACCGCGGCGCATTCAGCCTCTACCGCCTTACGCCGCATACCGGCAAGAAACACCAGTTGCGCGTACACATGATGGGCTTGGGTATGCCGCTGTTGAATGACGCGCTCTATCCCGTGCCGTCTGAAGCGGGAAGCGAGGATTATCGGAAACCTTTGAAGTTATTGGCAAAAAAGATTGCGTTTGCAGATCCTTTGTCGGGTCGGGAAAGGGTGTTTTGCAGCGGGTTTTGCCTATAATGAGAGGGAATGCAAACCCGTATCGGCAGATGCCGCCGATACGGGTTTTATATTATCGATGCCGTCTGAAAGGGGTTTTATCCGTTCAGGCATACGGGCGCGAAGCGGAGGATGGTGTCGCGCAGGACGATGAGTTTGCCGTGAAAGAAATGCGTGGAACCGGCGATGGTAATGACGGGCAAATCTTGCGGTTCCGCCCATTTCAGTGCTTTCCCGATTTCGACGACTTCATCTTCCGCGCCGTGTATCATCAGTGTTTTTGCAACGTTGGGAACGGCTGACGGTTCCGGACGGTCGGTATAGTGGCAGACTGCCGCGCCGATGAGCAGTAACAGGTCGGGTATGCGCTCTTGTGCGGCAAATGTGGCGACATAGCCGCCGAAGGAAAAGCCGGATAAGGCAAATTCTGGGGCTTCGGGATGTTGGGCGCGGGCATAGTCGATGACGGCGAGGCAGTCTTGCGTTTCGCCGCGTCCGTAATCGTGTGTGCCTTCGCTGCTGCCTACGCCGCGAAGGTTGGGAAGATAGCAGTGAAATCCGAGTTTGCTCAATGCTTTGGCGGCGGTTTGGATGACTTTGTTGGTGTTTGTCCCGCCTTGGAGGGGGTTGGGATGATTGATGACGGCAACACCGCGTGCCGGTACTTGTTCGGACGGGATATGGATGGTTTCTAAAATGCCGGCCGGGCCGGGTATGTGTATGGTTTCGGGTTTCAGCATAATGGTTTCCTCTTGATTTTCCGCATATTCCGATGCAGCCGTGAAGATAGTTGCTTAAAGGTAGAAATGCTTGCCGTTGTTGGGGTTGGAGGCTTTCAGGTCGGCGAGCATGCGGTGGAAGTCCAATCCGTATGCGTTGCTCAGTTTGTCGGCACGTTTTTTGAGTTTGTCTATGTTTTGCTCTTTGGGACTGCTTTGGAATGCCATTACCGCGACATTGCCGTGACTTTCGGCAGGAAGTTCCAAGACGCGCCCTTCAAAGACGTTTAACAGGCGTTCGATGAAGCGTTGGTAGCGTTTGTCGCCGCTCCACCAGTTGGTCACGAATATGCCGTCTGAAGAAAGCGCGTTGCGGCAGTCTCGGAAAAACGGTTCTTCAACCAGCGCATCGATGATTTGTTCGCCGTCGAACCCGTCCACCAAAATCACATCGGTGTTGTGGCGGAAGACTTTGATGTACTCTGCACCATCTGCTTCAATAATTTCAAATTTCTCGCCCTCGAAAGGCAACTCAAACAGGTTGCGGGCAATGGCGATAACCTGCGGGTTGATATCTACGGCAGTTTGACGCGTATCGGGCAGGTAGGTATCTATCCAGCGTGCAAACGAGCCGCCGCCCAAGCCGATTTGGGTGATATGCTGCGGCAGGCGTTCCGCAAACAGCAGCCAGCCCATCATCGCGCGGCTGTAAGAGAGCACCAGCTCGGACGGGTGGTCGAGGTTCATCGAGCTTTGAACGGTGTCGCTGCCCAAGTGAAGCGAACGGATATTGCCTTCTTCGGAAATGCCGACTTCGGGAAAGCCGGATTTTGCAGGACGCAGGCGGCGGTAGGGATGTCTTGCCATCGGTGTGAGCAGTCAGTTTGAAAGGCAGATATTTTATCAGAATGCCGATGCTTGTCCTGTTTCAAATTAATTTTGTTTTAAATAAGATACTTAGTGTATTTTTATGAGGGGGTCGAACAAATTCCTTGCCAAAGTGTGAAGTTGCCTGCATAATTCGCCTTCTTTGCCGGTATAGCTCAGTTGGTAGAGCACCTGACTTGTAATCAGGGGGTCCCGAGTTCGACTCTTGGTGCCGGCACCATTTCTACTGATGGTGTTGCAAAACATTTCAGTAAGCCGGTATAGCTCAGTTGGTAGAGCACCTGACTTGTAATCAGGGGGTCCCGAGTTCGACTCTTGGTGCCGGCACCAGATTTGACAGCCCGATTGTGTAAAACAGTCGGGCTGTTTTGCATTTGCGGCACGGTCGGTGGCAGGGCTGCGGGCATTTCACTATAATAGCCCGTTTCAAACTGAAAAGGCCGTCTGAAAAGGGCGGGGTAACAATATCTGATGATTACTGTGAACACACTGCAAAAAATGAAGGCGGCGGGCGAAAAAATCGCCATGCTGACCGCTTACGAATCCAGTTTTGCCGCGCTGATGGACGATGCCGGCGTGGAAATGCTGCTGGTCGGCGACTCTTTGGGTATGGCGGTTCAAGGGCGGCAGTCGACGCTGCCGGTCAGCCTGCGCGATATGTGCTATCACACCGAATGTGTGGCACGTGGTGCAAAAAATGCGATGATTGTCAGTGATTTGCCGTTTGGTGCATATCAGCAGAGTAAGGAGCAGGCGTTTGCCGCCGCCGCCGAACTGATGGCGGCAGGAGCGCATATGGTCAAGCTCGAAGGCGGCGTGTGGATGGCGGAAACGACTGAATTTCTGCAAATGCGCGGCATTCCGGTCTGCGCCCACATCGGTCTGACACCGCAATCCGTGTTTGCCTTCGGCGGATATAAAGTTCAGGGTCGCGGCGGCAAGGCGCAGGCGTTGCTTGACGATGCCAAGGCGCACGATGAAGCCGGAGCTGCTGTCGTGCTGATGGAATGCGTGCCGGCGGAACTGGCAAAAAAGGTAACTGAATCCGTTTCCTGTCCGACCATCGGTATCGGTGCGGGTGTGGATTGCGACGGGCAGGTTTTGGTGATGCACGATATGCTCGGTATTTTCCCGGGCAAAACGGCGAAATTCGTCAAAAACTTTATGCACGGGCAAAGCAGCATTCAGGCTGCGGTTCGGGCGTATGTTGCCGAAGTCAAAGCCAAAACCTTCCCTGCTGCGGAACATAGGTTTAAATTATGAATGTAAACAAAGATTTTTTTCTTGCAAAAGACGGCCATCCAAGCCTGAAACAGTTTTATTTTATTGGCGCGCCATTTGAAAAAGCACTGGATCTCTATTTGAAAAGATTAATGGATTTAAGCGACTTTTATCAGAATTTAAAACCGAAACTATCGTATTTGGATGAGGAATATACCCTCAGTCAGAAATTGGATTTCTTGAATCCGCTTGAGATTACCGGATCATCCAAATATTTATTGTTGGAAACGCAGTCTGATTGGTCATTGCTAATAGACAATAATCGGAACGGCACAGACTTTTCAAGTGTGCCGTATGAAGCCTTGCTGTGGAAAATCAGATTATTGACTATGTACTTACGCCCATATTTTGGCAAAGATGAATTCGGTGCGGTCTCATTTACCCTATATGAGGGCAGCAAACAGGTTTCCCGTCATGACTGCGAAACCAGAAATGTTATGCTGCATAAAGAAACCAGTCGTGTCGAGTTTATGGAATATGGCACGCCGCTGCCGTTTGAACAGACAGAAAAATATACCGAAAGACTCAAAAAAAACAGGCTGACTGTGGAGATGATCGAAGAATATTGCAAACATTTAGGCATTTCATTATTTGATTTGGACTTCTACCAGTCCAAAGCCGCCCTTATTGAGATATTGAGAAACAAATAACTTCCATCTCTTCAAAAAGACAGTCTGAAAAATATTCAGGCTGTCTTTTAACGTCGGCAGCTTTTTGCAGACTGAACAAGGTCTGCTGCCGATGCCGTCTGAATGCCGTTTCAGACGGCATTTTGTTTTGCCGTGCGCGGCGCGTATAATCTGCGCGTTTTGTCGGGCAGGAAGCCCGAAGGATAAGGATTACCGTTATGCAAATCATACATACCATTCGAGAACTGCGCGCGTGGCGTAAAAATGCGGGAAAGGTGGCATTTGTGCCGACCATGGGCAATCTGCATGAAGGGCATCTTGCCCTCGTTCGCGAAGCCAAAAAACGCGCCGACAACGTTGTTGTCAGCATATTCGTCAACCGCCTGCAATTCGGTCAGGGCGAGGATTTCGACAAATATCCGCGTACTTTGCAGCAGGATGCGGACAAACTTGCCGCCGAAGGCGTTGCCGTTGTTTTCGCGCCCGATGAGGAAGAACTCTATCCGAACGTGGAGCAACGGTATAACGTCGAACCGCCCAACCTGCAAAATGAGTTGTGCGGCAAGTTCCGTCCGGGACATTTCCGTGGGGTGGCAACGGTGGTGTCCAAACTGTTCCATATCGTTTCCCCGGACATCGCCTGTTTTGGTAAGAAGGATTACCAGCAGCTCGCTGTGATTAAAGGTTTTGTCGAGGATTTGAATTTTGATGTTGAAATAGTGCCTGTCGATACAGGGCGCGCGGAAGACGGGTTGGCACTGTCGAGCCGCAACCAGTATTTGAGTGCGGCGGAACGTGCCGAAGCACCGCGCCTGTACCGCGAGCTGCAGGCGGTTGCCGAATCGCTGAAGCAGGGCGGTTTGGATTATGCGGGTTTGGAAACACGCGCCGTCCAATCCCTGACGGAACACGGCTGGACGGTCGATTATGTCGAAATCCGCCGTGCCGATACGCTCGAAGTGGCGCGGGCGGGAGATAAGAAACTGGTGGTCTTGGCTGCGGCCCGTTTGGGGGCGACGCGTCTGATTGACAATGTGGAAATAAAACTCCCTTGAATCGCAAGCGTCGGTAATGCCGTCTGAAGCAGTATTTCAGACGGCATTTATTTTTGGCTGTGTTTTAATATAGTGTTGATAAGCGTACTTGGCTTCAATATATTCAATAGGATAGGTTTATTCCTAACCGGAAAATAATTGTCTTTTCCCTTGCAAATAATTGAAATCAACAGATTACTAAAACACAGCCAAACAAAAAAGGTAAGTGTAAGTTGTTTTAAGGCTGCCTAAAAATAAGTAAAAAGCAAAGCAAGGAACGCGTGGGTGTAAGCACCATCTACCATGTACGTTCACGCTTTATTTTCATAATAATCTGTTACTGCTTTTGGTGAAAGTGGGGCATGGCATCGATTACAATAATTAATAAATGGAACTATTCCTTGATTGCAAGCTATTTCTTGATTATCGACGCTGATTACTTTTCCATTAAACTGTTTTTGAAATCTGTGGCAATAGGGGCAAATAGTTAAAAAAACTGTAGAAATCACACTATATACACCGAGGAATACAAATAACAGCATGAGCCAATCCATTAATTCATTGAAGTTAGAGATATGAAGAATTTGGTATTTCTGTAAAAAAACCAATAATCCCATAAAGCCTGTATAAAAATATACAATTTTTGATGGTATCAATTTTCGTTGGAATCTTACGGCGATTTTTAGCTCACTTTCTCTGTTTTCAGGTTTAAATGGCATGATTCTGTCATAGTTATTTGTATCCATTGCTTATTTCCTTTCAAGACGGTATTTTGGTGTTCTATATCCAAAAATATCCCAATTAATCAAGGCAGAAACTCCCCATTGAGTTTTGCCTTCAACAACTGTTCCTCGATATTTATACAATCTCCCAGCCTTTCCATTTGGTAAATATTCTCTGGCAGCAATAGCTTCATAGTTCCCTTTTACAATTGGTATATACAAGTGCACTATCATCATTTGGTCTAACATTGGTATTATAATTTGGCTGTGTTTTAGTAATCTGTTGATTTCAATTATTTGCAAGGGAAAAGACAATTATTTCCGGTTAGGAATAAACCTATCCTATTGAATATATTGAATCCAAGTACGCTTATCAACACTATATTAAAACACAGCCTTATTTTTTGAACGGGGTTTCGCAAATCTACAAACGATTCTGCTTGTGATAAAGTTACGCCTGATTATATGCCGTCTGAAAGTTCGGACGGATGTCGGATAAAGGATGATTATGCTACCTAACCGTTTCAAAATGTTAACTGTGTTGACGGCAGCCTTGATTGCCGGACAGGTGTCTGCCGCCGGAGGCGGTGCGGGGGATATGAAACAGCCGAAGGAAGTCGGAAAGGTTTTAAGGAAACATCAGCGTTACAGCGAGGAAGAAATCAAAAACGAACGCGCACGGCTTGCGGCAGTGGGCGAACGGGTTAATCAGATATTTACGTTGCTGGGAGGGGAAACCGCCTTGCAAAAGGGGCAGGCGGGAACGGCACTTGCCGCCTATATGCTGATGTTGGAGCGTACAAAATCCCCCGAAGTTGCCGAACGTGCCTTGGAAATGGCCGTGTCGCTGAATGCGTTTGAACAGGCTGAGATGATTTATCAGAAATGGCGGCAGATTGAGCCTATACCGGGTGAGGCGCAAAAACGGATGGCCTGGTTGCGGAGCGTGCTGAAAGGGGAAGAAAATCAACGTTTGGACGGGCTGGAAGAGGTCTTGGCGCAGGCAGATGACGGGCAAAACCGCAGGATATTTTTGCTGCTGGCGCAAGCCGCCGTACAGCAGGGCGGATTGGCGCAAAAAGCATCGGAGGCCGTCCGCCGCGCGGCGTTGAAATATGAACATCTGCCCGAAGCGGCGGTTGCCGATGTGGTTTTTAACGTGCAAGTGCGGGAAAAAGATAAAGCAATCGCGGCATTGCAACGCTTGGCAAAACTTGATACGGAAATACTACCGCCGACCCTGGTAACCTTGCGTCTGACTGCACGCAAATATCCCGAAATACTCGACGGCTTTTTCGAGCAGACAGACACCCGAAACCTTTCGGCCGTCTGGCAGGAAATGGAAATCATGAATCTGGTTTCCCTGCACAGGCCGGATGATGCCTATGCGCGTTTGAACGTGCTGTTGGAACACAACCCGAATGCAGATCTGTATATTCAGGCGGCAATATTGGCGGCAAACCGGAAAGAAGATATTTCCGTTATCGACGGCTATGTCGAAAAGGCATACGGCAGGGGGACGGAGGAACAGCGGAGCAGGGCGGCACTAACGGCGGCGATGATGTATGCCGACCGCAGGGATTACACCAAAGTCAGGCAGTGGCTGAAAAAGGTGTCCGCGCCGGAATATCTGTTCGACAAAGGCGTGCTGGCGGCTGCGGCGGCTGCCGAATTGGACGGAGGTAGGGCGGCTTTGCGGCAGATCGGGAAGGTCAGGAAGCTGCCCGAACAGCAGGGGCGGTATTTTACGGCAGACAATTTGTCCAAAATACAGATGCTCGCCCTGTCGAAGCTGCCCGACAAACGGGAAGCCCTGATCGGGCTGAACAAGATCGTCGCCAAACTTTCGGCGGCGGGAAGTGCGGAACCTTTGGCGGAAGCATTGGCACAGCGTTCCATTTTTTACGAGCAGTCAGGCAAACGGGAAAAAATGATTGCCGACCTTGAAACCGCGCTCAAACTTACGCCCGATAATGCACAAATTATGAATAATCTGGGCTACAGCCTGCTGACCGATCCCAAGCGTTTGGACGAAGGTTTCGCCCTGCTTCAGACGGCATACCAAATCAACCCGGACGATACCGCCGTCAACGACAGCATAGGCTGGGCGTATTACCTGAAAGGCGACGCGGAAAGCGCGCTGCCGTATCTGTGGTATGCGTTTGCAAACGACCCCGGGCCCGAAGTTGCCGCCCATTTGGGCGAAGTGTTGTGGGCATTGGGTGAACGCGATCAGGCGGTTGACGTGTGGACTCAGGCGGCACACCTTACGGGAGACAAGAAAATATGGCGCGAAACGCTCAAACGCTACGGAATCGCATTGCCCCAACCTTCCCGCAAACCCCGGAAATAATGCAGACCCATCCTTTCAGACGGCATAAGGTTTGCCGGGAAGCTGCGGCATTCGGGCAAACGGCATGCAGTTCGCACGCGTTTTGCACGGCACATCGAACCCGCCGGCCGACAGGATAGCACCCGTTAAGGAAATTCTGATGAAACACACCGTATCCGCATCGGTCATCCTGCTTTTGACCGCTTGCGCGCAATTACCTCAAAATAACGAAAACCTGTGGCAGCCGTCCGAACACACCCGCAGTTTCACGGCGGAAGGGCGGTTGGCAGTCAAAGCGGAAGGGAAAGGTTCGTATGCAAATTTCGATTGGACATACCAACCGCCTGTGGAAACCATCAATATCAACATCCCTTTGGGCAGTACGCTCGGGCAGTTGTGTCAAGACAAAGACGGTGCGTTGGCAGTGGATGCTAAAGGAAATGTTTATCAGGCGGAAAGTACGGAAGAATTGAGCCGGCAGCTTATTGGTTTCAACCTGCCAATCCAATATCTGCATATCTGGGCAGAAGGAAGACGGGTTGCCCATGCACCTTACCGCATCCTTTCAGACGGCATATTGGAACAATACGGTTGGACTGTCGGCAGAACCGCCGACAGAGGGGGGCAAGTCCGAACGTTGCAACTGAATAACGGAAATTTGAACATCAGGCTGGTTTTCACAGAAATTGGAATGCCGTCTGAAACCGAAACCCCGGAACGTTGTGCGGCGCGCACGAGATAAGGCGGACAGATGAATATTACGGACGGACGGCAGGCGTTTCCCGCCCCTGCCAAACTGAATCTCGATTTGAGGATTACCGGCAGGAGGGAAGACGGCTATCACAATATCGAAAGCATATTCTGCCTGATAGATTTGCAGGATACCGTATATTTGAAACCGAGGGACGACGGCAAAATCATCCTGCACAACCCGGTCGGCGGAATGCCGCAGGAAGCGGATTTAAGCTACCGCGCCGCATCGCTGCTGCAAAAATATGCGCGCAACCCCGACGGCGTGGAAATATGGCTGGACAAAAAAATCCCGACCGGGGCGGGTTTGGGCGGAGGAAGCTCGGATGCGGCAACCGTTTTGCTGGTGTTGAACCGTTGGTGGCAGTGCGGGCTCACAACGCCGCAGCTGATTGAACTGGGTACAACACTGGGTGCGGACGTGCCGTTTTTTATTTTCGGCAAAAATGCGTTTGCGCGGGGTATAGGCGACAGGTTGGACGAAATGGATATTCCGAAACAGTGGTATGTTATCGTCAAACCGCCCGCCCACGTTTCCACCGCAAAAATTTTCACGCACGAATGCTTGACACGAAATTCTGCCTCAAGCATAATGCCGACTTTCCAAAACCTGCAACCGTTCAGAAATGATATGCAGGCAGTGGTATTTAAAGAATACCCCGAAGTTTGGAAAGCCTATTCCGAGTTGTCGAAATACGGTTCTGCAATGATGACCGGCTCAGGAGCCTGTATATTTGCAGCATTTCAAGATAGGGATAGCGCATACAATATATACCGACAAGTTTCAGGTTTGTACGAGGCATATTTGGCAGAGGGTCTTTCAAAACATCCTTTGTTGTCCGTATAAACATTGTTGGGGAGTCGTCAAGCGGTTAAGACACTGGATTTTGATTCCAGCATGCGAAGGTTCGAATCCTTCCTCCCTAGCCAAGTCAAACGAGTTGGGGAGTCGTCAAGCGGTTAAGACACTGGATTTTGATTCCAGCATGCGAAGGTTCGAATCCTTCCTCCCCAGCCAGCCCTTTTTGGGGAGTCGTCAAGCGGTTAAGACACTGGATTTTGATTCCAGCATGCGAAGGTTCGAATCCTTCCTCCCCAGCCAGACAAAAGCGTGTAAGCCTGCTTACACGCTTTTTATTTCATAGAAATAAAAATATTGAAATGCCTTTGTTTGTGTCGGATGTTGCAGGTATAATGTCGGGCTTGGTACAAGCGGAGGGAAGCATTGTGTTTTCTGAGCGGAAGTTAAACATAAAATCAGGTGAGAATATGGCTGCGTACGACAGTTTGATGGTATTTACAGGCAATGCCAATCCCGAATTGGCACAACGTGTTGTCAAGCATTTGGACATTTCTTTGGGCAATGCTTCCGTTTCCAAGTTTTCAGATGGCGAAGTTGCCGTCGAACTGTTGGAAAACGTACGCGGCCGCGATGTTTTCATCCTTCAGCCTACTTGCGCGCCGACCAATGACAACCTGATGGAAATCCTGACAATGGCGGATGCGCTCAAACGCGCTTCGGCAGGCCGTATTACCGCAGCCATTCCGTATTTCGGCTATGCGCGCCAAGACCGCCGTCCGCGTTCCGTCCGCGTTCCGATTTCTGCCAAACTGGTGGCAAATATGCTCTATTCGGCGGGCATTGACCGTGTTTTGACCGTTGATTTGCACGCAGACCAGATTCAAGGTTTCTTCGATATTCCTGTGGATAATATTTATGCCACCCCGATTCTGTTGAACGACATCAAGCAGCAGCGAATTGAAAACCTGACCGTCGTCAGCCCGGACATCGGCGGTGTCGTCCGCGCCCGCGCCGTCGCAAAATCCCTGAATGCCGACCTGGCAATCATCGACAAACGCCGCCCGAAAGCCAATGTGGCGGAAGTCATGAACATCATCGGCGACATTCAAGGCAGAACCTGTCTGATTGTGGATGATATGATCGACACTGCAAATACGCTGTGCAAAGCCGCCGTCGCCCTGAAAGAGCGCGGTGCAGAACGTGTCTTGGCATACGCCAGCCATGCAGTATTTTCCGGAGAAGCGGTCAGCCGTATCTCCTCATCCGAAATCGACCAGGTGGTCGTAACCGATACCATTCCTTTGTCTGAAGCAGCTAAAAACTGCGACCGTATCCGTCAGGTAACGATTGCCGGTCTGTTGGCCGAAACCGTCCGCCGCATCAGTAATGAAGAATCCGTCTCATATCTTTTCAATGAAGAAGTGATGACAGGCAGCATGTTGCTGCCGTAACCCCGATGCCGTCTTAAGCTGGTCGCGGCCGATGACGGTAGTTTTATTTAAATTGGAGTATTTAACATGACTTATGAAATTCAAGCTTCTGTTCGTGAAGCACAAGGCACTGGTGCGAGCCGCCGCCTGCGTCGCGAAGGCCAAATCCCCGGCATTCTGTACGGTGAAGGTCAAGAGCCCGTTGCGATTGCCGTAGATCACAAAACCGTATTCTACGCACTGGAAAAGGAATCTTTCCATACCGCGTTGATTAAATTGTCTCTGAACGGTGAAACTAAAGACGTTATCGTCCGCGATTTCCAAATGCATCCGTTCCGCCGCGAAGTTCAACACATCGACTTCCAAGCTGTGAAAGCCGATCAACTTGTACGTATCCGTGTTCCCCTTCACATCGTTAACGCTGAAAATTCCCAAGCGGTCAAACTGCAAGGCGGTCGCGTATCTCTGCTGAACACGACTGTTGAAGTGGTTGCGTTGCCTGCCAATATCCCTGCTTTCTTGGATTTGGATTGTGCCGAAGTGGTTGCCGGCGACATTCTGCATCTGTCCGACATCAAACTGCCTGAAGGTGTAGAAAGCGTTTCCCTGAAACGTAACGAAAATCTGGCTGTTGCCACCGTTACCGGTAAAAAACGCTAATTGATTGAAAAGCAGGCGGTACGTATATGATGCGTACCGCCTTATTGTTTTTGGCTGTGTTTCAATATTTGGTTGATTTCATCCGTTTATAAGGGAAAACCGCTTATTTTCGTTTGGGTAGAAATCTATCTAGGTGTATTGCGCGACAACGGATGGTTAGCTTAAAAACGGCATTTCGTACCGGATGAAAATGAAGAAGATATGTCGTTCACATTCCAGTAGCTGTCCGGCTCGAACCGGCTATCAGAGATAGTCGGTCAACTTTTACCCTGAAAATCACTTTTCTTTCAACTTTTGAAACATCCCGATAAAAGGATATTTCGTAACCCGATCTTGATGGACATAGTTATGGCAACCGAACCGAACCGAACCGAACCGAACCGAACCGAACCGAACCGAACCGAACCGAACCGAACCGAACCGAACCGAACCGAACCGAAATTATACACGATTTAGAAAATAATTTCAAACAAAACAACATATTAAAACTCAAACAAATCTTTCCCGAAGTCTTTTGCGAAGACCAAATCGACTTTGAGAAGCTCAAACTCGTCCTCGGCGCAGAAAACCTTGCCGGCGCGGGCGAACGTTATCAGCTCGATTGGGCGGGCAAAACCGCCGCATATCTCAACCTGCAAAGCCCCACTTCCCGCACCCTCGTTCCCTGCAAAGAAGAATCCGCAGATTTCGACGGCACGCAAAACGTGTTTATCGAAGCTGAAAACCTAGAAGCACTGAAAATCCTGCAAAAATCCTACGCCGGCAGCGTGAAGATGATTTACATCGACCCGCCCTACAATACCGGCAGCGATTCCTTTATTTATCCCGACAAATTCTCCGAAAGCCGCGAAGAATATGCCCGCCGCGTGGGCGATACCGACGACGCGGGCTACCTGAAGCGCGACGGCGTATTCCAAGGCGTGTGGCGCAAAAACGGCAAAGACAGCGGCCATTACCACAGCAACTGGCTCTCCATGATGCTGCCGCGCCTGCATCTGGCGAAAACCCTGCTGCGCGAAGACGGCGTGATTTTCATCAGCATTGACGACAACGAACAGGCACAGTTGAAACTGCTGTGTGATGAAGTGTTTGGGGCGGAGAATTTTGTTATCCAAATTTCTTGGAGGCGTACAGACAACCAACCTAACATTGGAAATGCTGCAAAAGTCAAAGAATATGTGCTTTGCTATACGAAAAATATTTCGGATTTGAAATTAGGAAAATTGGCATTAACAGAAAAAGCCCTAAAAGAATATCGATACTCTGATGATAACGGTGTTTTTAGAAGGAAGGTTCTTTTGGATAAAACTCGTGGACGGCATTTCTATGAAGTAAAAACCAAATCAGGAAATATCCTGAATGGACCATGGATGATAAAAAAAGAAGAGTTTGACAGATTGAATTTAAACCAAGAAATCTACTGGACAACTGGTGGAGATGAACAACCTTATGGGAAATTATATTTAGATAAAACAGAAGGACAGATACCAAATGATTTTTGGGGAATTGAATTTGGTACAAACCAACGCGGTAGTTTAGAAGTGGAAAATCTATTTAAACAGCGATTATTTGATTTTCCCAAACCAACTTTGTTAATAAAAAATCTTTTAAATATCGGAAGCAGTTCAGACGACCTAATCCTCGACTTCTTCTCTGGCAGCGGCACTACCGCTCATGCCGTGATGCAGCTTAACGCCGAAGACGGCGGCAGCCGCCGTTTCATCTGTGTCCAGCTCCCCGAAGAAACCGACGAAAAGTCCGAAGCGCGCAAGGCGGGTTTCAACACGATTGCCGAAATTGCCAAAGAACGCATCCGCCGCGCGGGCAGGCAGATTTCAGACGGCCTTCAAGACGGATCGGAAATAGATACGGGTTTTAAAGTTTTCAAACTTGCCGAAAGCGGTTTCAAACAATGGCGGCAGCCAGCCGACACCGATGCCGAAAGCCTGCAAGGCGAATTGTTGTTGAATATCGATTCCGTGCTGTCTGAAACGCTGTCTGAAAACCTGCTCTACGAATTGATGCTGCGTATGGGCTTGAAGCTGACTTGCAAGGTTTCGTTTTCAGACGACGTGTATTTCGTGGAAGACGAGGATACGGGCGGGCTGTACGCTTTCCTGCTGGAACGTGTGGATCAAGGTTTGATTGATGCCGTGCTGGAAAAGCATCCCGTCAAGGTGGCGGCATTGGACAGGCTGTTCGAGGGCGACGACGCGCTCAAAAGCAATACCGTATTGCAGATGAAGGACGCGGGCGTGATGTTCGATTGCGTGTAGTCAGCCGAAAGCGGGAATGACGGTAAAGAGGTAGATTTTCCGCGCGACAGAGGATAGAAGGAAATAAAAATGGAACTGAAATTTGAAGAACTGCCCTATCAGCTTGAGGCGGTAAATGCCGTTGCGAACCTTTTTGCAGGGCAGCCGAACCATGCCCGGGCATTCGACTTGACCAGTCAGGGGACGGGGCGGTTTGTCGGCAACGGCTGGGATTTGGATTGGGAAACGCTAGGCCTGAATCTGAATGCAGTGCAAAAGCAAAACGGACAGTCTGAAACGAAAATCGGCGCGCTCGGGCTGAATTTTTCCCTGGAAATGGAAACGGGTACGGGCAAAACCTATGTCTATCTGCGCACGGTTTACGAATTGAACAAGCTCTACGGCTGGAAGAAGTTTGTCATTGTCGTACCGAGCGTACCGATACGCGAAGGCGTGTTGAAAAGCCTGGAAATTACGAAGGCGCATTTTGACGGGGTGTTCGGCAGGCCCGTGATGCGCTATTCGGAATATTCAAGCACGCGGCTGTCGGATTTGCGCGCTTTTGCGGTAAACGACCACATCGAGATTTTGGTGATCAACATCCAGTCGTTTGAAAAAGACGGAAACGTTATCAACAAGGTAAACGAAAGCGGGGAAGCACCGATTAAGTTTATTCAGGAAACGTGTCCCATCGTCATCATCGACGAGCCGCAAAATATGGAAACGGAAGGCCGTCTGAATGCCTTGGCATCGCTCAATCCGCTTTTTACCCTGCGCTATTCGGCAACGCATAAAAACCCTTACCACAAGGTGTACAGCCTGAATCCCGTACAGGCATACAATTTGAAGCTGGTCAAGCAAATCGAAGTTTTGCCGGTATTGGCGGAAAACGATGTGAACGGCGCATTTGCGGAGCTGCTGGAAGTGAAACAGGCGGCCAAAGGCCGTCTGAAAGCCGATTTGAACATTCATTATCAGGATAAAAAGGAAACCAAGAAGAAAAAGGTATCCGTCAAATCGGGAGACGATTTGTTTGAAAAATCGGGCGGCAACGAAGCCTACCGCCACGGTTTCATCATTGACGGCATGGATTTCGAGAATCAGGAATTGGCGTTCTCCGGCGGTAAAACCATTACGCGCGGCGGAGACGACGATGCTGTACGCGATGAAATCATGAAAAACCAAATCCGCGAAACGGTAAGGGAGCATTTGGCGAAGGAGAAACGGCTAAATCCGCTGGGGATTAAGGTGCTGTCGCTGTTCTTCATCGACCGCGTAGAGAATTACCGTGCGACAGACGGAACAGCAGGCAAGTTTGCCCTTTGGTTTGAAGAAATCTATCGAGAGCTTGTAGGCAGTACCGATACGGCAGGCGTACACGACGGCTATTTCTCGCAAGACAGGAAAGGCCGTCTGAAAAACACCGACGGCACGACGCAGGCGGACAACGATACCTACCGCCTCATTATGCGCGACAAGGAAACCCTGCTTTCCTTTGACAGCCCGCTGCGCTTTATCTTTTCCCATTCCGCGCTGAAAGAAGGCTGGGACAACCCCAATGTATTCCAAATCTGCACGCTCAACGAAACCCGCTCGCCGCTGAAAAAGCGGCAGGAAATCGGGCGCGGGCTGCGTATCGCCGTCAATCAGGAAGGGCGGCGCGTGCGCGATGAAGAAGTGAATGTGCTGACCGTGATTCCGAACGAAAGCTACGAATTGTTTGCCGCCAACCTGCAAAAGGAATACGAAGACGAATGCGGTATCAAATTTTCCGCCAAAAACATCAAAGACCACAATAAAAAGAAAAAACAGCTATTCCGCAAAGATTTTCCGCTCGATCCCGAATTTCAGGCAATTTGGGACAGGTTGAAATACAAAACGCGCTACCGCGTGCGCTTCGATACGGAAGAATTGATCAAACAGGCTTCGGCGGCAGTGGCAAACTTGCCGGAAATCCAAAAGCCGAAAATCCGCATCAAAAAAGCACATTTGAAACAATCCCAAACCTACGGTATCGAAACAGTCGAAATTGCCGGCCGCAGCCGTGAAATGGACGTTCAATGGGAGATTCCGGACATACTCGGCGAGATCCAAAAAAAGACAGGGCTGACGCGGCGCACGGTGTACGAAATCATCACACAGTCAGGCCGTCTGAAAGATGTAGCTGGTAATCCGCAACGCTTCATCGACCTTGCCGCCGAAGCGGTAAACCGCAGCCTGTACGCATTGATGGCAGCAGGAATCGAGTATGAACAAACCGGCAAAGTGTACGACCAAAAGTTATTGGAAGGCATGGAGCGTGAAGGCATCGAGTTTTACGAAAACGGTTTTACGTTCACAGTAAGTAATCCGCAAAAAACCATTTGCGAAAACTACATCCCTTTGGATTCCGGTACGGAAAAAACCTTTGCCGCCGATTGCGAGCATTATGATGCTGACCATGAAGGTGGTGTAGTGTTTTATTTCAAACTGCCCGGCTGGTTCAAAATTCCTACCCCACTGGGCAATTACAATCCCGATTGGGCGGTGGTGAAACAGGTTCAGGACAAAGTGTATTTCGTTGCAGAAACCAAAAATACCGGCAAAAGCATTCAGGCGGGGGTAGATGCGGGTAAGCTGCGTGAAAACGAACGGCTGAAAATCGAATGCGGTGAACGGCATTTTGAAGCACTGGGCGGTTTGGCATACTGTGTTGTGGAAAAAGTGGGGGACTTAAAGTTAGAAAAAGAGGAGCAAGCTTAAAACAAACAGGTGTAATCATAGTATTACACCTGTTTTGCAAAAGTTATTCAGCCAACTGTTGCCGTTAAGCGCAAATCAAATAGAGGTAGATGAGTTGCGATATTTGATTGGTCGTACAACTTGATTTAACGGTCTTTTGAATATCGTCTGAAGATTGTTTCAGACGGCATTGTAATTCTCCTATTTTGGACATGGAAATATAGAAGCTTACTGTCCCGTCAGGCGTGCCCAAAGCTTTTGCCACCGGCTTCTTTTTTCTACATTTTCCAGTGCGACGATTTCTTTTTCGGCAATGGTGTATCCGTTTTGTCTGATTTTGATTTTTCCTAAAATCTGCCCTTTTTTTACCGGGGCGGGAATCGGCTGTATGGTTTCCAAAATTTGTTCGGCTGTTTTCGCTTCCTTATGTGGCAGAGTGATGTAGGTTTCTTTGAGGAAGCCTGCGCGGACGGTTTTTTTGCTGCCTCCGGAAATTTGGATTTGGGCAACGGTTTTTCCTTTCGGATATATTTTGGGCGTATCGAAAGCCTGCAATGCCCAGTTCAGCAGCTTGCTGTTGTCTGATGCGCGTGTTTCCGCCGATTCCGAAC
This sequence comes from Neisseria maigaei, assembly GCF_958267405.1. Classification (NCBI taxonomy): domain Bacteria; kingdom Pseudomonadati; phylum Pseudomonadota; class Betaproteobacteria; order Neisseriales; family Neisseriaceae; genus Neisseria; species Neisseria maigaei. The sequence goes on from NZ_CATQFT010000040.1 coordinate 72,058, forward strand.
CCAATGTGATGACAAGGATGTGCCTGCCGTTGCCGGAGTATGACACGGCAAGGTTGTAGCCGCCGCTTTCTGTGTGTCCGGCTTTCAGACCGTTTACATTGTTGTCCCTATATAAAAGGATATTGCGGTTGTTTTGTTCTATATTTTTGAATTTGAAAGATTTGATGGAAAACAGCGGGTAATATTCCGGAAAGTTGCGCATCAATGCTTCAGACAGCAGGGAGAGGTCTTTGGCGGTGGAAACCTGTCCTTCTCTACTCAAGCCTGTCGGGTTTTTGAATACAGTGTTCTTCATGCCCAAGCGTCGGGCTTCTTCATTCATTTGTTTGACAAAGTTTTCTATCGAACCGTTGCCCAGCCGGCCGGCAAGGGTTAGGGCGGCATCGTTTGCGGATAGGACAATCATGCCCTTTAAGAGTTTGTCGGTGCCGACCGTATCGCCGGGACGTACAAACATTCTGCTTCCTTCTGAAGCCCAAGCGGATTCGGGTATTTTTAAGTTTTCTTCAGATCGGATATTTCCCGATTTCATGTTTTTGAAAACCAGATATGCGGTCATCAGTTGGGTTAGTGCCGCCGGTTCGACAGGGGTATTGATGTTTTTGGCGGATAAAGTCTGTTTGCTTTGAAGGTCGATAACGATGTGTGCCGCTGTGAGGGTTTCGGGTGTTTGGAATGTGAGGGTTTCGGGTGTTTGGAGTGTGGGGGCGGCGTGTACCGTCGGTCTGTTGGGCGCGGGCGATGCAGCCATTGCGTGAGAAACGCCTAAGATGATGGAAAGCAGGACGGGCAGGATTTTATGTGCTGTCATGAAATATTCTAATTGTGTGAGTGTTTCAGCCTGCCGATTATACGCTTAGGGTGTCTGATCGGGCGGATTTTTCTTGCTTTCGCGCCGTCTTGGGCGTATGGTTTTGGGTTTTGCGATTTTAATAAACCGATTATCCCATATTGAATTATGAACACGCCCCTTCCTTATTCCGATTACCTCATCCGCATCCTGACGGCATCTGTCTATGATGTCGCGGTCGAAACGCCTTTGGAACCGGCACGCAGCCTTTCTGTACGTTTGAAAAACAATATCCTTTTGAAACGCGAAGATTTGCAGCCGGTTTTTTCGTTCAAAATACGCGGCGCGTACAACAAAATGTCCAAGTTGCCGAAAGATGCGCTCGCTTGCGGCGTGATTGCGGCAAGCGCGGGCAATCATGCTCAAGGCGTGGCATTGTCCGCACAGCGTTTGGGCTGCCGTGCCGTTATCGTTATGCCGGAGACTACGCCGAAAATCAAAGTAGATGCGGTTAAGAGCCGTGGCGGCGAGGTGGTTTTGCGGGGCGTTTCATACAACGATGCCTACGATTATGCGATGGAGTTGGCGGAAAAAGAAGGGTTAACCTATATCGCACCGTTTGACGATCCTGATGTGATTGCGGGACAGGGTACGGTGGGGATGGAAATTGTCAGCCAGCATCCCGATCCAATCCGCGCCGTATTCGTACCGATAGGCGGCGGCGGTTTGGCGGCGGGCGTGGCGGCATTTATCAAGCAGGTCCGCCCCGAAATCAAAGTTATCGGAGTTCAGACCAACGATTCCTGCTGTATGAAGCAGTCGGTCGAAGCGGGCGAAATCGTCCATTTGAAAGATGTCGGGCTGTTTTCAGACGGCACGGCGGTCAAAGTTGTCGGAAGCGAAACCTTCCGCCTCTGCAAAGAACTTTTGGATGAAATCATTACAGTCGATACCGATGCGGTTTGCGGCGCGGTCAAGGATATTTTCGATGACACGCGCAGCATTACCGAGCCGGCCGGCGCGTTGGCGTTGGCGGGTCTGAAAGCCTATATTGCCCGAGAAGGCGCGGAAAACCAAACCCTGATTGCCGTTACCAGCGGCGCGAATATGAATTTTCACCGTTTGCGCCACGTTTCGGAACGCAGCGAATTGGGCGAGGGCAACGAAGGTATTTTTGCCGTTACCATCCCCGAAGAACGTGGCAGCTTCCTTAAGTTTGTCAATATATTGGGAAATAGGAATATTACCGAGTTCAACTACCGCTACGGTGACGATGAAAAAGCGCATATCTTTGTCGGACTTCAAGCGGCAGGCCCGCAGGATTTGGCGGTTATCGGCAGCCGGTTGGACGAAGCGGGATTGCCCAATGTCGATTTGACCAACAATGAGATTGCCAAAATCCATATCCGCTATATGGTCGGAGGGCGGACGGACAAGGTAGGGAACGAGCGTTTGGTCAGTTTTGAGTTTCCGGAGCGTCCGGGGGCGTTGGCGCGCTTTTTGAACCATATGCAGGGAGGGTGGAATATTACGCTCTTCCATTACCGCAACCACGGTGCGGATTACGGGCGGATTTTGGTCGGTATCGATGTGCCGCCGCACGATGCCGCCGCATTTGACGGTTTCTTGGAAAGTCTGGGATACAGCTATCACGAGGAAACGCAAAATGCCGCGTACAAGCTGTTTCTTGCCTGACACTTGACACGCAATGCCGTCTGAAAGCCTTTCAGACGGCATTGTGCTTTCAGGGTTAAATCGAATATTCAATCAGCTCGTTTTGAGAGAAGACATAAACCTGTTTCGGAATTAAGTTTAATTCTTTGCCTTCGGCGATTGGGTAACGCGCGGCATCGCTGCCTGCCAGCGTGATGTGCACGTCCTGTTTGCCGTGTCTCACCAAAACGTGCGTCAGTGCGCCGACGGCGTGGATTTTTTCGATTTCGGCACAAATCATCGGTGTTTCGTGTTCGGCGGCAAGCTGCCATTCGTGCGGGCGGATGTAGCCGGTGGCGGTTTGTTCCTGCCATTTGTAGTGCGCGTCCAATTTCCACGCGAAGCCGTTGTAGTGCCAGATGCCTTTTTCGATTCTGCCTTCGAAAGCGTCGGTCTCGCCGAGAAATTCGGTAACGAAGGCGTTTTCGGGTTTGCGGTAAATGGCTTCGGCACTGCCGGTTTGCTCGATTTTACCGTGGTTCATCACGACGATTTCGTCGGAAACTTCGAGGGCTTCTTCTTGGTCGTGCGTAACCAAAATGCTGGTTACGCCGAGGTTATGATGAATGTCGCGCAGCCAGGTGCGTAATTCTTTGCGTACTTTGGCATCCAACGCGCCGAAGGGTTCGTCCAAAAGCAGGAGTTTCGGTTCGACCGCAAGCGCGCGGGCAAGGGCGATGCGTTGGCGTTGGCCGCCGGAGAGCTGGTGCGGATAGGATTTGGCGAGGTGGGAGAGCTGCACGAGTTTCAGCAATTCTTCGACTTTGGCGCGGATTTGTCCTTTGGACGGGCGTTCGGGCTTGGGCAATACGGTCAAACCGAAGGCAACGTTGTCAAACACGTTCATATGGCGGAAGAGGGCGTAGTGTTGGAACACGAAGCCGACTTTGCGGTCGCGGACGTGCTTGGCGGTTACATCTTGCCCGTCAAACAGAATCTTGCCGCCGTTGGCGTTTTCCAGTCCGGCGATAATGCGTAAAAGCGTGGTTTTGCCGCAGCCGGACGGGCCGAGCAGGGAAACGAGTTTGCCGGTGGGGACGTTGAGGTTGATGTTTTTCAGCGCGTGAAAATTGCCGAATTGTTTGTTTAAGTTTTGAATGGTGATGCTCATACTGCTTTCCTTTCGGCGGCGGCGAGTTTTTTATCTTGTAATTTTGTGATGATGTTCTGCACCAGCAAGGTGGCCAAGGCTAAAAGTGCCAATACACCGGAGAGGGCGAATGCGCCGGTGAAGTTGTATTCGTTGTAGAAGATTTCGACCAAAAGCGGGACGGTGTTGGTTTCGCCGCGTATGTGTCCCGATACCACGCTGACCGCGCCGAATTCGCCCATCGCGCGGGCGTTGGTGAGGATGATGCCGTAGAGTAACGCCCATTTGATGTTGGGCAGGGTAACGCGCCAAAACATCTGCCAGCCGCTTGCGCCGAGAATCAGCGCGGCTTGTTCTTCGCTGTCGCCCTGCGCCTGCATCAGCGGGATGATTTCGCGCGCGACAAAGGGGAAGGTAACGAACAGCGTCGCCAAAATAATGCCGGGGATGGCGAAGATAATCTGTATGCCTTGCGCTTCCAGCCAGCCGCCCAATGCCGTGTGCGCGCCGAACAATAAGACGAACATCAAACCGGCCACCACGGGTGATACGGAAAACGGCAAATCGAGCAGGGTGGTCAGCAACTGCTTGCCGCGAAAATCAAAACGGGTCAGCAGCCACGCCATCGCCACGCCCAAGACGGCATTGACGGGGACGACAATCAGCGCGGTAATCAGCGTCAATTTGATGGCAGACCACGCTTCGGAATCGCTTAAGGATTTCAGGTACAAATCCCAACCGCCTTTTAAGGCCTCGTAGAATACGGCAACCAAAGGCACAACCAACATCAGCAACAGAAAGCCCAAGGCGGTAGCAGTCAGCAATACGCGCAGCCAACGCGGTTCAGTCAGGTTGGGATTGGCGGAATAGGGTTTCATGTCGGTGGTGTTCTCTGGTTGGTTTTAAAATGTTTGGAGGTCGTCTGAAAAACTGTTTTTTGTGGGGCGGATTCGTTTTCAGACGGCCTTTTATCTTTTATAGATTAAAAGGGGAGCAAAAAACGTTCGGCTGCCGTCATTCCCGCGCAGGCGGGAATCCACCACAGGGCAACAGGAAAACAGAAAATAAATAAGGCAGCCGAAATTCACCAATGGATTCCCGCCTGCGCGGGAATGACGGTAACAGGTATTTCAGACGACCTCAACCCTTCGCGCCCGAACGCCTGCCCAACGCCCACTGCATCACGTTCAGCGCAAACAGGATGACAAACGAAACCAGCAGCATAAACAACGCCACCGCCGACGCGCCCTGTACGTCGAACTGTTCCAGCTTGCCCATAATAACCAGCGGCAGGATTTCGGAAACCATCGGAATATTGCCCGCGATAAAAATCACCGAGCCGTATTCCCCCGTTGCCCGCGCGAACATCATGCCCGCGCCGGTCAAGAGTGCCGGCGTGATTTCCGGCAGCAGCACGCGGCGGAACGTCGTGAAGCGGTTTGCACCCAAAGTCGCCGCCGCTTCCTCATATTCGCCCGATAATTCCTCCAACACCGGCTGCACGGCGCGGACGATAAAGGGCAGGCTGACGACGACCAGCGCAATCCAAATGCCGACGGGCGTAAACGCGATTTTGATGCCCAAAGGCTCGAAAAAACGGCCTATCCAACCGTTGGGCGCATACAGGGTCGCCAACGCGATACCCGTAACCGCCGTCGGCAGCGCAAACGGCAAATCGACCAGCGCGTTCGCCAGACCCTTGCCCGGGAATTCATAACGCACCAATACCCACGCCACCAGCGTGCCGAACACGACATTGGTCAGCATCGCATAAAACGACATCCGCAAACTCAGCCACACCGCCACCAACACGTTCGGCTCGGCAATCGTGTTCCAAAAGCCGCCCCAGCCGATTTCCGCCGCTTTCGCCGCCATCATCGCAAACGGCAAAACCACAAGCAGCGACAGACACAATACGGTCAGACCGAGGCTGAGTTTGAAGCCGGGAAGGATGCCGGGTGTTTTGAGCAGTAACATGGTCGGTAAGGGTGGAAAATAAAGGTATTACTTTAACGATGCCGTCTGAAAAACGGAAAGAATGGAAAGTTTGGTGCAAAGACGAATTTGTTATAAAGCGGTTGGCAGTTTCTCAAGCGGGCGTGATGTTTTAAAATATAGTGGATTAACAAAAATCAGGACAAGGCGACGAAGCCGCAGACAGTACAAATAGTACGGAACTGATTCACTTGGTGCTTCAGCACCTTAGAGAATCGTTCTCTTTGAGCTAAGGCGAGGCAACGACGTACTGGTTTTTGTTAATCCACTATAATGCCTTGTTTTGACGGAAAACCATCATATAAAGGAACACTTATGCAGATTTTACCTTTTCAGGAAAGTATTGCGGAGCGTATGCTCGTCGGAACGGAAGGAGAGTCGGTTCATCGGGATGCGCAGTTCGTTCAAACGGCAAACGGCTATTGGATTGCGTGGCATGAAGGCGTAGCGGCACTGCTTGCGCCCGATACGCTGCCGGGCATTCCCTGTTTTTGGGTGGAAGGCGCGGAAAGCCTTGAAGAGTTGTGCGCCATGGTGGAACGCGGCGAGTTTGACGAAGTGGAAGAGTTTGACGGCAATGACGACGCGTGGCTCGAAGCGGCACAGGGGTGCGGACACCACGGCGACGCTTGCGCCTGCGGACATTGATTCGGATTTCCCGTAAAAAATGCCGTCTGAAATGTGTTCAGACGGCATTTTGTCGGTTTGCGGGTTAGGCGGCAAAACGTTTGGCGACTTCGTCCCAGTTGACGATTTCCCAGAAACCTTTCAGGTAGTTTGGACGGCTGTTGCGGTAGTCGATGTAATAGGCGTGTTCCCACACGTCGCAGGTCAGCAGAGGAGTGTTTTCAGTGGTCAGCGGAGTTACCGCGTTGGAAGTGGAAACCAAATCCAATTCGCCAGCAGGGGTTTTCACCAGCCATGCCCAACCGGAGCCGAAAGTACCGGCAGCGCAAGCGGAGAATGCTTCTTGGAATTTCTCGAAGCTGCCCCATTTGGCGTTGATGGCGGCGGCCAGTTCGCCGGAAGGTTTGCCTTGACCTTTGGGCGTGAAACCCAGCCAGTAGAAAGTGTGGTTCCAAGTTTGCGCCGCGTTGTTGAACACGCCGCCTGAAGATTTTTTCACAATTTCTTCCAAAGGCAGGTTTTCAAATTCAGTGCCTTTGATTTGATTGTTCAGGTTGGTGATGTAGGTTTGATGGTGTTTGCCGTAGTGGAATTCCAAAGTCTCTTTGCTCAGATGCGGGGACAATGCGTCCAGTTCATAAGGCAGTTGCGGCAGCTTATGTTCCATTTTGTACTCCTGAATATTGTTTTAAATGTTGTGTTTTGGCAGTGTTGCTGCAAATAGCTCGGCAGCCCGTGTATTCTACCTGTTTTGCGGTGCGGAAACCAATTGAACCTGCTTTACGCTATAATAGAAGATTGCAATTTCGGCACAATAGATAGGATGTACCATGAACGATTACACAGCCATGCCGTCTGAAGACGGAGGAATCGGCTCATTGTCGCTTCCGCCGCACTCAATGGAGGCGGAGCAGTCTGTTTTGGGCGGTTTGATGCTGGAAAATCCGGCATGGGACAGGATTGCCGATGTGGTTTCGGGAGAGGATTTTTACCGGCATGAACACCGCCTGATTTTCCGATCCATTGCCAAATTGATCAATGAGAGCCGTCCTGCCGATGTCATCACGGTTCAGGAAGATTTGCAGCGGAACGAAGAGCTGGAAGCGGCGGGGGGATTCGAATATCTGATTTCTCTGGCGCAAAATACTCCGTCTGCCGCCAACATCCGGCGCTATGCCGAAATCGTGCGCGAGCGTTCCATTATGCGCCAACTTGCCGAAGTGGGAACGGAAATCGCCCGCAGTGCCTACAATCCGCAAGGCAGGGATGCAGGTCAGCTTTTGGATGAGGCGGAAAACAAAGTATTCCAAATTGCAGAAAGCACGACTAAATCCAAGCAGGGCTTTTTGGAGATGCCCGATTTGCTGAAAGAAGTCGTACAGCGCATCGATATGCTTTATTCGCGCGACAATCCCGATGAAGTAACCGGCGTGCCGACGGGGTTTATCGACCTCGACAAAAAAACCTCGGGCCTTCAGCCCGGAGACCTGATTATCGTCGCCGGTCGTCCGTCTATGGGTAAAACCGCCTTTTCCATCAATATCGCCGAACACGTTGCCGTAGAAGGCAAGCTGCCCGTTGCCGTTTTCTCGATGGAAATGGGCGGTGCGCAGTTGGTTATGCGTATGCTCGGCTCGGTCGGACGGCTTGATCAGAGTATTTTAAAAACAGGCAGGCTGGCGGACGAACATTGGGGGCGTTTGAACGAGGCAGTCGTCAAACTTTCCGACGCGCCCATGTACATCGACGAAACCCCGGGCCTGACTGCGCTCGAACTGCGCGCCCGCGCCCGTCGTCTTGCACGTCAGTTCAACGGAAAATTGGGATTGATCGTCATCGACTACCTGCAACTGATGGCGGGTTCGGGGCGTTCGGACAACCGTGCTTCGGAGCTTGGCGAAATTTCCCGCTCCCTCAAAGCTCTGGCGAAAGAATTGCAAGTCCCCATCATCGCCCTGTCGCAATTGAGCCGTACCGTCGAATCGCGTACCGACAAACGCCCGATGATGTCCGACCTTCGCGAATCCGGCGCAATCGAGCAGGATGCCGACCTGATTATGTTCATGTACCGCGAGGAATACTACAACCAAGACTCACCCATGAAAGGCCTTGCCGAATGTATTATCGGCAAACACCGCAACGGTCCGGTCGGAAAAGTTTTCCTGACATGGATGGGGCAGTTTACCAAATTCGACAATGCTGCCTATGTTCCCGAGGAGGCAAAGATAGAAGATTAAATGGTTATATAAAAATTTATTAGGCGAAATCAGGCAAAATCGTTTAAAATCATGCTTAGAGATTGCCCTAAAAAATAAAATGCGGTCTTGAGGCATTTTTGCATTCAGACGGCATATAATTGAAAATACATTACCAGTTAACGTCCTATTGCTTATGTGTACACGAAAACAACAAGGTTTCACGCTAATAGAGCTGCTTATCGTGATGGTCATCGCAGCCATTATGGCGATGATAGCCCTCCCCAGTATGAGCCGGTGGATTGCATCCCGCCGCATTGCCAGTCACGCGGAGCAGGTTGCCAACCTTTTGCGTTTCTCCAGGGGCGAAGCCGTCCGGCTCAATATCCCTGTCTATATCTGTCCTGTTCAAGTTAAAAAAGACGGTACGGTCAACAACCAGTGCGACTTCGGCAAGAAGGGGCAGGGAGTGTTGGCTTTCGGCGACAAAAACGGCAATAAGGCATATGACGGCGATGCGGCGGATATTTTCCTTCGCAGCGTGGTGTTGAATGATGCCGACGACGGCCGGATTAATTATGCCTTCAACCATATCGCTTTCGGTTCGTCTCAGCCGACCGCCGACCGTGTTGTTTGGACTTTCAACCAAAACGGGGCATTCGGCTATTCTCCCGATCAGAATCTCGCGCGTACTTCCAGATTTGTTTACTCCGGCGGTTATATCCAAATCGTGCTGACAGATGCGAAGGCGGTTTCCGCCGATGAAAAGAAATTCCGCTCGGCGGTGGTTTTGATTGACAGCAGCGGCAGGGTTGAGGTTTGTCCTAGAAACGATACGCGTGCCGTATGCCAACATCAATGACTGTTTTAGTCGGTTTGGGAAATAAAAAATGAAGAATAATGATTGCTTCCGCCTGAAAGATCCCCAGTCCGGTATGGCACTGATAGAAGTCTTGGTTGCTATGCTCGTTCTGACCATCGGTATTTTGGCATTATTGTCTGTACAGTTGCGGACAGTCGCTTCCGTCAGGGAGGCAGAGACACAAACCATCGTCAGCCAAATCACGCAAAACCTGATGGAAGGAATGTTGATGAATCCGACCATTGATTCGGACAGCAATAAGAAAAACTATAATCTTTACACAGGGTCGTACACCCCTTCTTCCTCCGACGGTGATTTCACGCTTAATAATTTGAAAACCAAGGAGGATTTGGCAAAAGCCCAGTTGGATAGGTTCGGTTATGAATTGAAAAATGCCTTGCCGGATGCGGCTGGTATCCATTACGCCGTCTGCAAAGATTCGTCGGGTAATGCGCCGACATTGTCCGACAGCGGTGTTTTTTCTTCAAATTGCGACAATAAGGCAAACGGAGATACTTTAATTAAAGTATTGTGGGTAAATGATTCGGCAGGGGATTCGGATATTGCCCGTACGAATCTTGAAGCGAACGGCGACAATATCGTATATACCTATCAGGCAAGGGTCGGAGGTCGGGAATGAAACGTAAAATGCTAAACGTACCAAAAGGCAGTTATGATGGTATGAAGGGTTTTACCATTGTTGAATTTCTGGTTGCAGGTCTGCTCAGTATGATTGTCCTGATGGCGGTCGGATCGAGTTACTTTACGTCCCGGAAATTAAATGATGCGGCAAACGATCGTCTTGCCGCGCAACAGGATTTGCGGAATGCGGCAACATTGATTGTCCGCGATGCGAGAATGGCGGGCGGCTTCGGTTGTTTCAATATGTCCGAGCATCCTGCAACTGATGTTATTTCCGATACGACGCAACAAAATTCTCCTTTTTCCTTAAAAAGGAACGGTATAGATAAACTTATCCCCGTGGCGGAATCTGCAAATATCGGATATCCGGGTTTTACCCAATCCGGTAAGGCATTGATTTTCCAATACGGTATCGACGATGCTAATGCAAACGCCGCGACTACCGTCGTCAGCAGTTGTGCCGCAATATCAAAACCGGGCAAGCAAATCTCTACATTAGAAAATGTAAAAAAAGAATTGAAGATTCCGGATACGGATAACAGGCAAAATGGCAATATTGCGCGCCAAAGGCATGAGGTCAATGCCTATGCGGTCGGCAAGATTTCTGATGAGGAGGGTTTGTTCCGCTTCCAATTGAATGATAACGGCGGGTGGGGTAATCCCCAGTTGCTCGTGAAAAAGATTACCCATATGAATGTGCGGTATATCTATGTTTCCGACTGCCCTGAAGATGAAGATGTCGGCAAAGAGGAAAAATTCAAATATACGGATAAATTTGACAGCTCCAAAGGTGCTGTTACGCCCGCAGGGGTGGAGGTTTTATTGAATAGCGGTACCGATGCCAAGATTGCCGCTTCTTCAGACAATAATATTTATGCTTACCGTATCGATGCGACAATACGCGGGGGAAATATATGCGCAAACAGAACGCTTTGACGGGAATCCCGACTTCTGAGGGACAGAGGGGGTTCGCACTGTTTATCGTGCTGATGGTTATGATAGTAGTGGCCTTTTTGGTTGTAACTGCCGCGCAGTCTTACAATACCGAGCAGCGGATCAGTGCCAACGAGTCAGACAGGAAATTGGCTTTGTCTTTAGCCGAGGCGGCTTTGCGGGACGGCGAATTTCAGGTTTTAGATTTGGAATATACTACGGACAGTAAGGTTACATTTAGCGAAAATTGTGAAAACGGCCTGTGTACCGCAGTGAATGTGCGGACAAATAATGATAATGAAGAGGCTTTTGACAATATCGTGGTGCAAGGCAAGCCCACCGTTGAGGCGGTGAAGCGTTTTTGCCCTGCAAATTCTACCAACCTGTGCATTGACAATAAAGGGATGGTATATGGGAAAGGTACGGGAAGCGTCAGCAAAATGCCGCGTTATATTATCGAATATTTGGGTGTGAAGAACGGTCAGAATATTTATAGGGTTACTGCCAAGGCTTGGGGTAAGAATGCCAATACCGTGGTCGTCCTTCAATCTTATGTAAGCAATAATGATGAGCAATAAAATGGAACAAAAAGGGTTTACATTAGTTGAGGTGATGATAGTTGTCGCGATACTCGGCATCATCAGCGTCATTGCCATACCTTCTTATCAAAGTTATATTGAAAAAGGCTATCAGTCCCAGCTTTATACGGAAATGGTCAGTATCAACAATGCTTTCAAACAGATTATTTTGAAAAATCCCGGGGAAAGTAATCAGAAACTTGATACGGAACTGAAAAAGTTTGCACCGGCCTATAAGATGAATCCGAAAATTGCCGAAAAATATAGTGTTTCGGGGGAGTTTGTCGATGCGGCAAAATCAAGGGCATACAGGTTGGTCGGTGTTCCGAAGGCAGGGACGGGTTATACCTTGTCGGTATGGGTGAACAGCGTGGGCGACGGATACAAATGCCGCGATGCCGCTTCTGCCCGGGCTTATTTGGAAACCTTGTCTGCGGATGCCGGTTGTGAGGCTTTCTCTAACCGTAAAAAATAGGGCTGTTTTGCCGATGCCGTCTGAAAATCAATTTTCAGACGGCATTTTTATGGGTATTTTGAAATGAATTATGCCATCAGCCATCCCAAGATGCCTGACGAGCCGACTCCTATCAATACGGTAAGGAGCATAGAAAAGCGGCAGGCCGCAAAGGCGGTTAATGCGATGGCAATAAGTTCGTGCGGTTTGTCTGATACAAAATAGGGGGCAATGACGGAAATCAGGACGCAGCCCGGTGCGGCTTCCATAATGGTTTGGGCGCGGCGGCTTAGGGTTCGGTTACGCAGTGCGAAAAATCCTATCAGACGTGTAGAGTAGGTTACGGCAAGCATAGAGGCAAACAACAGGAATGATTGGAGCGACAATAAACTTTTCATTTTTGTTCTCCCCAGAGATAAGCCGATAACAGACCGGACAGTGCGCCGGCAGGAACATACCACGCGCTGTCAACGGTCAGGTAAACGGCGGATGCAACAATCAGGCTGACAAACCAAGGTCTTGATGAGGCAAAACCTTTCCACATCCCTCTCAATAAAACCAGAAATACGGCAGGAAACGCCATACCGAATCCCCAAGCGGACACATTGCCGAACATAGGTCCTACTGCCGCGCCGAAAGTGGCAAACCCTATCCAAGTAATGTAGAGGATAAAGCATACGCCCATATAAAAAGGCATATTGAATGCGGGCAAACCGGCTGCTTTCCGTTTTTGGATTTCGGAGAATGCCATCGCCCAGCTTTCATCACACATAAAAAACAGTGCGGGCACGGCTTTTTTCAGCGGTATTCCTTTCAGGTGCGGGGCAAGCGCCGCCCCCATCAGGATATGCCGCGAATTAATCATAAAGGTTATGGTGGCGATAAGCAGTATCGGCAGAGGTTCCGCCCACAGGTTGACCGTTGCAAATTCGGAGCCTCCGGCAAAATTCATACCGGTCATCAGCAGCATTTCCAGCCAAGTCATACCTTTTTGCCCGCCCTGCATACCGAGTATTAATGCCCAAGGCAGCAGCCCAATCAGCATAGGCGAACTTTCTTTGATGCCGCGTATAAATTCGTTATGCGGGGAAGGTGTGTGCATAATGTTCGTCTTCATAACCGGAAAGGCGGGTATTATACATTGGCAACGGATTTCAAAACAAAACCGATTTGCCGTGTTTCAGCGTAAACACGGCTTGTGTATAATCTCCCATCTTTGAAACTGGCCGTATGCAGGAGCAAGACGATGAATATTGAAGTAGAAATGAAAGTGTTGGACGAGAGGATGGCGGATTTTATCCCTGCCTATGCAACGGAGGGTTCTGCAGGTTTGGATTTGCGCGCCTGTTTGGATGAGGAAGTCGTTTTGCAGCCGGGTGAAACGTTTCTTGTGCCGACAGGTTTGGCAATTTATTTGGCCAATCCTGCATATGCCGCCGTTTTGCTGCCCCGTTCCGGCTTGGGGCATAAACACGGCATTGTTTTGGGCAATTTGGTCGGCTTGATCGACTCCGATTATCAGGGGGAGTTGAAGGTGTCGTTATGGAACAGAAGCAGCGAACCGTTTGCCGTTAAGCCGTTTGAGCGTATCGCGCAGATGGTTGTCGTACCAATCGTGCAGGCGCGTTTCAAACGTGTCGAAGAATTTGTCGGAAGCAGCCGGGGAGAAGGCGGTTTCGGCAGTACGGGTTTGCATTGAATACAAAATGCCGTCTGATGGGTACCGTCAGGTTCAGACGGCATATCTTCCCAATATGCCGGTAACCGGAGAAAATCATGAATACCTTACTCAACCAACTCAAACCCTATCCCTTTGCCCGACTGCGTGAAGCGATGCAGGGCATTTCCGCGCCTGAAGGCATGGAAGCCGTCCCCCTTCATATCGGCGAACCGAAACACCCGACACCGAAAGTCATTACGGATGCGCTGACCGCCTCATTGCACGAGTTGGAAAAATATCCGTTGACGGCCGGTTTGCCTGAATTACGTCAGGCGTGTGCGAACTGGTTAAAACGCCGTTATGACGGCTTGACGGTCAATCCGGATAATGAAATTCTGCCGGTTTTAGGCAGTAGGGAGGCGTTGTTTTCTTTTGTCCAAACCGTGTTGAACCCTGTTTCAGACGGCATCAAACCCGCAATTGTCAGCCCGAATCCCTTTTATCAGATTTACGAAGGTGCGACACTTTTGGGCGGCGGTGAAATCCATTTTGCCAATTGCCCCGCACCGTCTTTCAACCCCGATTGGCGCAGTATTTCCGAAGAGGTTTGGAAACGTACCAAACTGGTGTTCGTCTGCTCGCCCAACAACCCCAGCGGCAGCGTGCTGGATTTGGATGGCTGGAAAGAAGTTTTTGATTTACAGGATAAATATGGTTTCATTATTGCCTCGGATGAATGCTATTCCGAAATCTATTTCGACGGCAACAAACCTTTGGGCTGCCTGCAAGCCGCTGCACAGTTGGGTCGAAGCAGGCAAAAACTGCTTATGTTTACCAGTTTGTCCAAGCGGTCCAATGTTCCTGGCCTGCGTTCCGGTTTTGTCGCCGGTGATGCCGAACTGCTTAAAAACTTTCTGCTTTACAGAACCTATCACGGCAGCGCAATGAGCATTCCCGTGCAGCGCGCAAGCATTGCCGCTTGGGATGACGAACAGCACGTTATCGACAACCGCCGTATGTATCAGGAAAAATTTGAGCGCGTTATTCCCATTTTGCAACAGGTATTTGACGTTAAATTACCGGATGCCTCGTTTTACATCTGGTTGAAAGTCCCCGATGGCGACGATTTGGCATTTGCACGCAATTTATGGAAAAAAGCCGCTATCCAAGTATTGCCCGGACGCTTTTTGGCACGGGATACCGAACAGGGCAATCCCGGGGAAGGTTATGTGCGTATTGCTTTGGTTGCCGATGTCGTAACTTGTGTCAAAGCTGCGGAAGACATAGTTTCCCTATATCGGTAAAGAATAAAAAATGCCGTCTGAACTTTTGTTCAGACGGCATTTTTCAATATTTTACGGTTGAATTTGCTATAACGGTATTTATAGTGGATTAAATTTAAATCAGGACAAGGCGACGAAGCCGAAGACAGTACAGATAGTACGGCAAGGCGAGGCAACGCCGTACTGGTTTAAATTTAATCCACTATACTTCACTTTTAATCGGCTTGCCCGCAAACACGTTTAAACTTAAAATCCCCGTGTTTGACACAATACCGAGCAGATTATGTTTTTTGTCCTTTCTCCTGCGAAAAACCTTAACGAAAAAGACCCTGCCCCTGTCAGCGAGTTTACCCAACCCGACCTGCTGGCAGAGTCCGAAATTCTAATGCGGCAGCTGCGCGAGCTTGCGCCGCAACAGATTGCCGAACTGATGCACGTTTCCGACAAAATTGCCCTCTTAAACGCGCAGCGCAATGCAGAATGGCACACGCCGTTTACGCCGGAAAACGCCAAACAGGCGGTCTTTATGTTCAACGGCGATGTTTACGAAGGTATGGATGCAAACACATTGAATACCGATCAAATACAATATCTGCAAAACCATGTCCGTCTGCTTTCTGGTTTGTACGGTCTTCTGCGCCCATTAGACCTAATGCAGCCCTACCGCCTGGAAATGGGAACGCCCTTCGCCAATTTGCGCGGCAAGAATTTGTATGAGTTTTGGGGCGACATCATTACCAACCTTTTAAATGATACGCTTGCCCAAGCAGGCAGCAATACGCTTGTCAACCTTGCCTCACAGGAATATTTCAAGTCCGTCAACACGAAAAAACTTCGGGCGCGGCTGATTACCCCGATATTTAAAGACGAAAAAAACGGCAAATATAAAATTATCAGTTTCTATGCCAAGCGCGCACGCGGATTAATGGTGCGCTATGCGGCAGAACACAATATTACCGATCCTGAAATGCTGAAAAATTTTAATTACGAAGGCTACGCATTCAATGACGCGGCTTCCAATGAAAGCGAATGGGTTTTTATGCGTTCGGAACAAATAAAGTGAAAACAATAAATTAAGTATTTTCCAAAAAAAGTGCTTGGCAAAATGTATAAACTTCATTATTATTCCTACTCTTCAAGAAGACGGAAGCGTGGCAGAGCGGTTTAATGCAACGGTCTTGAAAACCGTCGAGGGTTGATAGCCCTCCGTGAGTTCGAATCTCACCGCTTCCGCCATTTCTTGAGAGTAGAACCAAATAAGAATCCAATAGTAGCAAATATTGTGTTTTTATTTGGTTTTACTGCATTATCGGAAACGTGGCAGAGAGGCTGAATGCAGCGGACTCGAAATCCGCTGAGGGTGCAAATCCTCCGTGGGTTCGAATCCCACCGTTTCCGCCAGAAAACATTAACCGCCGGAAGTTATGGCGGTTTTTTGTTTAAGCCTCGTCAATTACCATAAAAAATCATCATGTTATACTATCAAAGTTCGTTAAATCAGATCAGACGCATTCATGCTGATTCTTTTTTGTTCGATTTTTTTAATGGTAATGTACATGGTGATTTTTAGAGCATTGAGGAATGACTATAATGGCTACAGCCTCCCTCCGCTTGCTGCTAATAGATTAGGGATGCGAGGCTGAGAGACGGGCTTTATAAGCCGGTACGTTTTGAGGTGAAGATGCCGTCTGAAATCATTGTTTCAGACGGCATCGCTATTGCTGATGCGGCTTTATTCGCAATTCAGATTGCGGGTTTTTTCTGCAAACGAATCCATGGCGATTTGGCACATTTGCTTACGCTGTCCCAAATCGGCGGCAGGCAGGGCTTGGAATAGGAATTTGGTGTTGTTGCGTGCGAAATCTGCTTTGTTTCCGGCTTTGTTGTAACAGGTTTCGGCGCGTTTGAAATATTGTTGGCAAATCGGCGGCAGCTCGTCCATAGTCAGGGGTTTGCTCTTATGCATACCGTGTGCGGATGCGGGAAGGGCGGTTGCCAAAAGGATGCTAATCAGGATGGTTGGAACAGTTTTCATATTATTGTCTTTCCGTAGGGTAAAAACTAAAGATTATATGATTTATATTCAATGGGTGCGGCGTTTAATCATAATCAGGCAGATAGAGATAACTAATGCCGTCTGAACGATAAATGTTCAGACGGCATTTTTGCCTTTATGGTTATAAGGTGTTTAGTGCCTGATTAAAGGTTGCGCTTGGACGCATTGCTTGTGCAGCTTTTTCAGGATTGGCTGCGTAGTAGCCGCCGATGTCGACCGCTTTGCCTTGTACGGCAGAGAGTTCTTCAACGATTTTGGCTTCGTCGGCAGTCAAAGCGGCTGCCAATGGCGCAAATGCGGCTTTCAGTTCGGCATCTTTGTTTTGCGCTGCCAATTCTTGCGCCCAGTAGAGGGTGAGGTAGAAATGGCTGCCGCGGTTGTCGAGTTCGCCTGCTTTGCGTTTAGGCGATTTGTCGTTCAACAGCAGTTTCTCGGTAGCGGCATCCAGCGTGTCGGCGAGGACTTGGGCTTTGGCGTTGCCGGTTTTTTGCGCCAGATGTTCAAACGATACAGCGAGCGCGAGGAATTCGCCCAAAGAGTCCCAACGCAAGTGGTTTTCTTCGAGGAACTGTTGGACGTGTTTCGGTGCAGAACCGCCTGCGCCGGTTTCAAACATACCGCCGCCATTCATTAATGGAACGATAGACAGCATTTTCGCGCTGGTACCGAGTTCCAGAATCGGGAATAAGTCGGTCAGGTAGTCGCGCAAGACGTTGCCGGTTACGGAGATGGTGTCTTCGCCGTTTTTCAGACGACCTAAGCTGAACTTGGCGGCTTCTTCGGGCGCGAGGACGCGGATGTCGAGGCCGTTGGTATCCAGTTCGGCAAGGTAGGCTTTAACTTTGGCAAGCAGGCTCTTGTCGTGCGGACGGTTTTCGTCGAGCCAGAATACGGCTGGCGTGTTGCTCAGGCGGGCGCGGTTGATGGCAAGTTGTACCCAGTCTTTGACGGGCGCATCTTTGGTTTGGCACATACGCCAGATGTCGCCTGCTTCAACGTCGTGTTGCATCAGGACATTGCCTGCCGCATCAATGACTTGAACCTGACCGTCGGCTTCGATTTCAAAGGTTTTGTTGTGTGAGCCGTATTCTTCCGCCGCTTGCGCCATCAGTCCGACGTTGGGCACAGTACCCATTGTTGTCGGATCGAATGCGCCGTGTTCGCGGCAGAAGTCGATGGTTGCTTGGTAAACGCCGGCATAGCTGCTGTCGGGAATCACGGCTTTGGTGTCTTGCGCTTTGCCGTCTTTGTCCCACATACGGCCGGAATTGCGGATCATCGCAGGCATAGAAGCATCGACGATGACATCGCTGGGGACGTGCAGGTTGGTGATGCCTTTGTCGGAATCGACCATCGCCAAATCGGGGTTGGCGGCGTAAACGGCGGCGATTTCGGCTTCGACGGCAGCGCGGGTGTCCGCATCCAGTTTGTCCAGATTGGCAAGCAGGTTGCCGAAGCCGTTGTTGACGTTGACACCGGCGGCAGTCAGTTTGCCGCCGAATTTTTCAAAGACGGGTGCGAAGAACACTTTGACGGCGTGTCCGAAGATAATCGGGTCGGACACTTTCATCATGGTGGCTTTCATATGCAGCGAGAACAATACGCCTTTTGCCTTTGCGTCTTTCACTTGTTCGGCAAGGAAGGCGAGCAGGGCTTTTTTGCTCATCACGGTCGCGTCGATGATTTCGCCGGCTTTCAGGGAGACGGGCGCGCGCAGCTCTTTTTTATTGCCTTGTTTGTCGGTGAACACGATGGATACGGAAGTCGCTTCAGGTACGGTAACGGATTGTTCGTTATGGAAAAAGTCGCCGCTTTGCATCGTGGCGACGTGGGTTTTGGAGTCTTTCGCCCACGCGCCCATACTGTGCGGATTTTTTTTCGCAAAGTTTTTCACCGCTTTAGGCGCGCGGCGGTCGGAGTTGCCTTCGCGCAAAACGGGGTTTACCGCGCTGCCTTTGATACGGTCGTAACGTTCGCGCACGGCTTTTTCTTCATTGGTTTGCGGGTCGGCGGGATAATCGGGGACGGCAAAGCCTTTTGCTTGCAATTCTTTAATCGCGGCGGTCAGTTGCGGTACGGATGCGCTGATGTTCGGCAGTTTGATTACGTTGGCGTCGGGCTGTTTCACCAGTTCGCCCAACTCGGCAAGCGCGTCGGGTACGCGCTGTGCTTCGGTCAGATATTCGGGGAATGCCGCCAAAATGCGGCCGGACAGGGAAATGTCGGCAGTTTTGACTTCGATGCCGGCATGGCGGGAAAACGCCTGCACAATCGGCAGCAGGGATTGGGTCGCCAGCGCGGGGGCTTCGTCGGTATGGGTATACACAATGGTGGATTTTTGAGTCATAGGATTATTCTCTTGTAGGTTGGTTTTTTCTTTTGAAACACATTGCGCGGGGAATGTGCGCGGCTATTATGGCATATTTTGGCGGCTTTGTTCGCGCTTTGTTCGATCTTGGCGTGTTTGCACGCGGCGGCGGGAAAAAAAGGGGGAAATGACTTTCCCGCTTTTGGCGGCGGTACCGGCGGCGTTGTGCCTGATGTGCGGCGGCACATTTTCGGTGAAATTGATTTTAATATTCGGTAACTTTCTGAATATCTGCTAAAATTCCGCATTTTTCCACCCGGGACACTCGGGGCGTATGTTCAATTTGTCGGAATGGAGTTTTAGGGATATGGGGCTGAAAAAGGTCTGTTTGACCGTGTTGTGCCTGATTGTTTTTTGTTTCGGGATATTTTATACATTTGACCGGGTAAATCAGGGGGAAAGGAATGCGGTTTCCCTGCTGAAGGACAAACTCTTCAATGAAGAGGGGGAACCGGTCAATCTGATTTTCTGCTATACCATATTGCAGATGAAGGTGGCAGAAAGGATTATGGCGCAGCATCCGGGGGAGCGGTTTTATGTGGTGCTGATGTCTGAGAACAGGAATGAAAAATACGATTATTATTTCAATCAGATAAAGGATAAGGCGGAGCGGGCGTATTTTTTCTACCTGCCCTACGGTTTGAACAAATCGTTTGATTTCATTCCTACGATGGCGGAGCTGAAGGTGAAGTCGATGCTGCTGCCGAAGGTCAAGCGGATTTATTTGGCGAGTTTGGAAAAAGTCAGCATTGCCGCCTTTTTGAGCACTTACCCGGATGCGGAAATCAAAACCTTTGACGACGGGACAGGCAATTTAATTCAAAGCAGCAGCTATTTGGGCGATGAGTTTTCTGTAAACGGGACGATCAAGCGTAATTTTGCCCGGATGATGATCGGGGATTGGAGCATTGCCAAAACCCGCAATGCTTCCGACGAGCATTACACGATATTCAGGGGCTTGAAAAACATTATGGACGACGACCGCCGCAAGATGACTTACCTGCCGCTGTTCGATGCGTCCGAACTGAAGGCGGGGGATGAAACGGGCGGCACGGTGCGGATACTTTTGGGTTCGCCCGACAAGGAGATGAAGGAAATTTCGGAAAAGGCGGCAAAAGATTTCAACATACAATATGTCGCGCCGCATCCCCGCCAAACCTACGGGCTTTCCGGCGTAACCACATTAAATTCGCCCTATGTCATCGAAGACTATATTTTGCGCGAAATTAAGAAAAACCCGCATACGAGGTATGAAATTTATACCTTTTTCAGCGGCGCGGCGTTGACGATGAAGGATTTTCCCAATGTGCACGTTTACGCATTGAAACCGGCTTCCCTTCCGGAAGATTATTGGCTCAAGCCCGTTTATGCCCTGTTTACCCAATCCGGCATCCCGATTTTGACATTTGACGATAAAGATTAATCGCATAGCAAATCAAAATAGAAGATGGCGGAGTAAGTAAGGCAAAAATCAGGATATGGCGTATTTTTTGAATTGACGATAATTTCCGATTGCTTTGCGTGTGCTGAAATGGCAGAGAAAATGCCGTCTGAAGGCTTCAGACGGCATTGTTTTGTTTCGGATGTTATTCGGGCGCGCGGAAACTGTCGTGGCAGGATTTGCAGCTTGCACCGGTTTCGCCGTAGGCGGCTTTGATTTCATCCAGTTTGCCGGTTTGGGCGGCGGCGTTGAGTTTTTCGACGGCGGCGGCGAATTTTGTTTTTTCGGCTTCAAATTTTGCACCATCCGACCAAACGGCGGGCAGGGCGCGCCCGTTGCCTTGCGGATCGGACTCAAAAAGCGTGAACGGTTTTTTGCTGCTTTCGGCAAACGCCGCCGCCGCCTGTTTGAATTTTTCGACATCGTAAGGTTCTTCGCCTTTAACCATTTTGCCCATACGCGAGAAGTCGGGCATCATAGATTTGAACGCGGCGGTGCGGTTTTCGGAAATTTCGCCTTTGGGCTGTGCGGGCGCGCCGCCGTTTCCGCAGGCGGAAAGGAATAGGGCGAGGGCGGTTGCGGCAAGGCGGGTTTGAATATTCATCGTGTTTCCTTTTCGGTTGAAACCCCGCCCTTTAGGGCGGTAGAATCAGATTTTATTTGGGAAGGGTGCAACCCCTTCCGAATCAGGACGGCACATAGGGCGACGTTTTATGTGTCGTCCTGTGTGTTGAAACATATTGAATGTGTCCTGTCGTGGTGGTATGGTTGTTGCCGTTTTCAGCCGGCGCGATGCCGTCTGAAGGGCGTTATGATACCTGAAACAGGTCTGGGAAACGAGAAAGAAAGGAAAAACGATGGCTGTTTTAATTACCGGTGCTTCGGCAGGCTTCGGCGAAGCGATGTGCCGTGCGTTTGTCGGGGCGGGATACCGCGTTATCGGTGCGGCGCGCCGAGCGGACAGGCTTCAGGCTTTGGCGGATGAATTGGGTGCTTTGTTTTACCCTTTGGAAATGGACGTGTCGCGCCGCGAGTCGGTGGAAAACGCCTTAAACGGCATCCCCGATGAATTTTCCGATATCGACTGCCTCATCAACAATGCCGGGCTGGCTTTGGGTTTGGACACGGCGGACAAGGCGGATTTTGAAGATTGGGAAACAATGATTCAAACCAATGTTTTGGGTTTGGCGTTCCTGACGCGCAAGATTTTGCCGCAAATGGTGGAGCGCGGCGGCGGCTATGTGATGAATTTGGGTTCGATTGCAGGCAGCTATGCCTATCCGGGCAGTAATGTTTATGGCGCGACTAAAGCGTTTGTACGTCAGTTCAGCCTGAATCTCCGTGCCGAATTGGCAGATAAAAATATCCGCGTTACCAATATCGAGCCGGGTTTGTGCGGCAATACGGAGTTTTCCAACGTGCGCTTCAAAGGCGATGACGAGAGGGCGGCGGGCGTGTATGAGGGTGTGGAATTTATCCGCCCCGAAGATATTGCGGAAACCGCATTGTGGCTGTACCGCCGGCCGACGCATATGAATGTGAACACGATTGAAATTATGCCCGTGGCGCAGACTTTTGCAGGAATGAAGGTGATAAAAAAAGCCGTGCCGGAAGTGCGGGAAGACTTTGAAAAACAGAGTATGTCGCTGTTTTCCCGCATCAGGTCTTGGTTCAAATGATGCAGAATGCCGTCTGAAGACAGTTTCAGACGGCATTTTTACGGGCATTTTTACGGAGTAGGCAATAAGCCCGACAATTTAGGGTTGCCTTCTTTCGGAATCGGGCGCGGATTGCCTTCCGCATCGATGGCAACATAAGTGAACACCGCCTCGGTTACGAGGTGGCGGTCTTCGGTAACGCAATCGTTCATCAAAGTTTTGACCCAGACTTCCACTTTAAGCTGGAGGGAAGTATTGCCCACGCGGACGCAATGCCCGTAGCAGCAGACGACGTTGCCGACCTTGACCGGGCGGATGAAGTTCATTTCCTGAACGGCGACGGTAACGATGCGTCCCCGCGCGATTTCCGCCGCCAATATGCCGCCGCCCAAATCCATTTGCGACATAATCCAGCCGCCGAAAATGTCTTGGTTGGGATTGGTATCGCGCGGCATAGCGACGGTACGCAGGAGCAGTTCGCCTTGAGGGCGTTGGCGGTTGCCTTCTTCGTGCTGCATAAAGTTTCCTTGTTTTATTGAAAGATAAATCGGACCTGCACCCCTGCCCGAAACGGGAAGTCGGGAAGGGCGTAGTTTAACCCATTTGAGACATACAAGGGCGGGCGCGGGACAGATTCGCAAGGCGTATTGTAGGGCGGGACCGTAGCAACTGTATTTTTGCCCGACGGGGTGAAAAATACAGTTGCTATGCAACTGAACCGTCATTCCCACGAAAGTGGGAATCTAGAACGCGGGGTTTGAGCAACTGTTTTTATCCGATAAGTTTCTGTGCGGACAGGTCTGGATTCCCGCCTGCGCGGGAATGACGAGTTTCAAGATTGCGGTATTGTCGGAGGGATTTCGAGATTACGGTGTTGTCGGGAATGACGGGTTTCAAGATTGCGGTGTTGTCGGAACGCAACTGAACCGTCATTCCCACGAAAGTGGGAATCTAGAATCTCGGGGTTTCAGTCATTTCCGATAGATTCCCGCCGCGTCAGGGGGTCTAGATTCCTGCCTGCGCGGGAATGACGGGTTTCAAGAATGTTTTTTGGGGATTCGGCGGTTTTGGTTTTCGGTGGGAAAGGGGGATTTGCGGGATGGGTAACATTGACGGAATTATTGGAAACGGTGGAATCTTTGAAATTGGCGGAGTTGGTGGGAACGATGGGCTGAAGCCCACACTACAGTTTACCTTGCAGCCAACCCTGCGGCGTACTCAAACCAACATAGAAACTTATATGCCGTCATTCCCGCGCAGGCGGGAATCCAGACTTGTCGGCACGGAAACTTAATCGGATAAAACGGTTTCTTAGATTCTACGTTCTAGATTCCCGCCTGCGCGGGAATGACGGGTTTTGAGATTACGGTGTTGTCGGGAATGACGGTTCGGATATTTCCCTGCGCCCGCCCCGCGCCTGTAAACGGCGAGTGCATCAAAAATGCCGTCTGAAGGTTCAGACGGCATCGGTATCGGGAATCAGCGGGCCGTAGGGTGTGCTTCAGCCCGCCATTTCCATCAATCCAACATTTCTACCGTTTTCATTGAATCCATCGAATCCGCCCCTTTCGACAATCCAGCCCTACGCAACTGAACCGTCATTCCCACGAAAGTGGGAATCTAGAATCTCGGGGTTTGGGCAACTGTTTTTATCCGATAAGTTTCTGTGCGGACAGGTCTGGATTCCCGCCTGCGCGGGAATGACGAGTTTCAAGATTACGGTGTTGTCGGACGGGTTTCAAGATTACGGTGTTATCGGGAATGACGGTTCGGGTATTTCACTGCGCCCGCCCCGAGCCTGTAAACGGCGAGTGCATCAAAAATGCCGTCTGAAGGTTCAGACGGCATCGGTGTCGGGAATCAGAAGCGGTAGCGCACGCCCAATGAGGCTTCGTGGGTTTTGAAGCGGGTGTTTTCCAAGTGTCCCCAGTAGTGGTAGCGGTATCCGGTATCCAAGGTCAGGTTGGGCGTGATGTCGATGCCTACGCCTGCCACCGCGCCGAAGCCCAAGCGGCGGATGCTGTGGCTTTGGTGTACGGGCGCGTGGACATCTTTCAACCCTCCGGTCGCTGAAATATTGGCAATAATTATTTCAGCTTTATCTTCCACAGCAATACTGTGTCTTACTTTGCCCAAGCCGGCGCGTATGCCGGCATAGGGTTTGAAGCGGGTGCCGGTATCGAAATCGTAGATGGCGGAGATGCCGTAGTTGGATTCGGCTTTGAATGTGCCTTTGTCGGTGTGGTCGGCAATTGTTTTAACTTCAGTGCCGTTTTTGACTTTTTTAGTATTTTCTGCGTGAATATGCTTGCCATGTCTCCAAGTATTGTAACGGGCGTAATCGAGGGCGATGCGCCAGTTGCCGAAATCGTAGCCGACGGAAAGGCGGGGGTGTGTGGACTGGGTTTTGACATCGCGGTAGTCGTCGAAGACTTTGGCGTTGTCGCCGGGATAATCGTGGGTAATGTGTTCGTAGGCGTAGTTCAAATCTGCCTGCACATACGGGCCGCGGCCATTGTCTTCACCTGCCGCCTGCGCTGCGGAAGAGAAGAGAAGAGAAGAGAAGAGAAGAGAAGAGAAGAGAAGGGTTTTTTTGGGGGCTGGATTCATTTTCGGCTCCGTATTCGGTTTAACTGATTAAAAAAGAACGATTTTCACTGATGGTTCAAAGGCGGATTGTATCGGGTTTGGGGCGATGTTTCAATAAGAAACAATAAGAAAGCCGCCATTATGGTTTAATCTTGCGCGTTGGATTTGAGTGCAGGGGCTTGCGCCATTTTGAAGCAAGGCCGGTCCGCCGCCTTGAAGTGCGGGGGTTTAACTGTTAGGAAACAATGGCAAAGAGGCTTGTTTCTGTCAGACATTGTATGGGTTTTCTTTTAAATGATATATTTCCGCCTGTTTATGCAATATTTTCCGATTGATGGTTTTTATAGTGGATTAACAAAAACCAGTACGGCGTTGTCTCGCCTTAGCTCAAAGAGAACGATTCTCTAAGGTGCTGAAGCACCAAGTGAATCGGTTCCGTACTATTTGTACTGTCTGCGGCTTCGTCGCCTTGTTCTAATTTTTGTTAATCCGCTATGTAGTTGGTTAAAATAAAACTAAGCCAAGGAAGCACTGCCGTCATTCCCGCGCAGGCGGGAATCTAGGTCTGTCGGTGCGGAAACTTATCGGATAAACGGTTTCTTCAGATTTTACGTTCTGGATTCCCACTTTCGTGGGAATGACGGGATGTAGGTTCGTAGGAATGACGCGGTGCAGGTTTCCGTGCGGATGGATTCGTCATTCCCGCGCAGGCGGGAATCCAGACCTTAGAACAACAGCAATATTCAAATATTATCTGAAAGTTTGAGGTTCTAGATTCCCGCTTTCGCGGGAATGACGAAAAGTTGCGGGAATGATGGTTCGGGCATTCCTTAAATCACCCGTGTATCGCTGTAAATCTTAGAGATGGCGGAATATAGCGGATTAACAAAAACCAGTACGGCGTTGTCTCGCCTTAGCTCAAAGAGAACGATTCTCTAAGGTGCTGAAGCACCAAGTGAATCGGTTCCGTACTATCTGTACTGTCTGCGGCTCGCCGCCTTGTCCTGATTTTTGTTAATCCACTATATCGCGATTTTTCGGCATTTGCCCTTCGGGGCGGCTTGTGTTTCGTGCGTGATGTTGCGTGTGGGAATGTTCGGATTGTCAGAAGCAATATGGGAGAAGATGATGTATGAGATAAAACAGCCTTTTCATAGCGGATACTTGCAGGTGTCTGAAATTCATCAAATTTATTGGGAGGAATCGGGCAATCCCGACGGTGTGCCGGTCATTTTTTTACACGGGGGGCCGGGGGCGGGGGCTTCGCCTGAATGTCGGGGTTTTTTCAATCCCGATGTGTTCCGCATCGTCATCATCGACCAGCGCGGTTGCGGACGTTCGCGCCCGTATGCTTGTGCGGAAGACAATACGACTTGGGATTTGGTGGCAGATATTGAAAAAGTCCGTGAGATGCTGGGTATTGAAAAATGGCTGGTGTTCGGCGGTTCTTGGGGCAGCACGTTGTCGCTGGCTTATGCCCAAACCCATCCGGAACGGGTAAAGGGATTGGTGTTGCGCGGGATATTTTTGTGCAGGCTGTCTGAAACGGTGTGGCTGAACGAGGCGGGCGGTGTGAGCCGGATTTATCCGGAACAATGGCAAAAATTTGTCGCGCCGATTGCTGAAAATCGGCGGAACCGGCTGATTGAGGCGTATCACGGGTTGCTGTTTCATCAAGATGAAGAAGTGTGCCTGTCTGCCGCGAAGGCTTGGGCGGATTGGGAAAGCTATCTGATTCGTTTCGAACCGGAGGAAGTGGATGAAGATGCTTATGCCTCACTGGCAATCGCGCGTTTGGAAAACCATTATTTTGTCAACGGCGGCTGGTTGCAGGGCGATAAGGCGATTTTGAACAATATTGGCAAAATACGGCATATCCCGACCATTATCGTACAGGGGCGGTATGATTTGTGTACGCCGATGCAGAGTGCGTGGGAGTTGTCGAAAGCCTTTCCCGAAGCGGAGTTGAGGGTGGTTCAGGCGGGGCATTCCGCGTTCGATCCGCCTTTGGCGGATGCGTTGGTTCAGGCGGTTGAGGATATTTTGCCCTGTTTATTGTAAAAAGTTCCGCACAAAAAAGCAGCTTCTGTTTGGAAGCTGCTTTTGTTTTGAACGGTTTAACGCAGTTCGGAATGGAGTTTGCCCAACAGTGCGGATGCGTCTTTGCCGGCATATGCGCTGCCGTCTTTGTTGAGCAGGACGATGCGAGAGCCGTCGGCAACGGGTTCTGCATAGACAATCAGTTCCGGCTGTTCGGCAGGTTTCTCCGCTTTTCCTTTGCCCAGCAGGCGTTTGAATAGGCCGGGTTTTTGTTCGGTAACTGCATTGCTTTCGTTCGGGGCTTTTTGAACCAGGAAGGCGTGGCGTTCGACATTTTGACCGATAACGGTCAGCCCGATGCGGTCGAGGGCGAGCGCGGTGCGCCGCCAGTTTCTGCCGTAGTCGCCTAAGACAATCAGGCTTTTGCCTTCGATACGCGCCATTTCGTTGGCGGCGGGAAGGGTCGGTTTTTTTGCCAATGCGTTTTCCGCCTGCTGCCCGTCAACGCCCAAATATTGCATAAAGCGCGTCAGGAATGCCGCTTCGAGGTTGGGGTCGGAAGCGGAAGGCTGCCACATGGTCGTGTCTTTGTTTTTGTCGCCATACACTTCTTTCATCGCTTTGTGGGCGAAGAAGATGTCGGAAACGCCGTTTTTGCCCTGTTCGATACGGACGATGAATTTGTCGCGCTCGCCGGTGGAGTAGATGCCGCCCAAACCGACTGTGTCGAATAGGCGGCGCAAGCTGTCTTGGGGGATTTTGGCACGGTTTTCCGCCCACTCGGTTTCCATTTGTCCGATGGCGGGTTCTTCGGATTTGATGTCGAAGCCGTTTTCCTGCCAAAAGGCTTTTAGGAGCGGCCAGATTTCGGCGGGGGATTTGCCGTCAACGACAAGCCAGCGTTGGCTGCCGTCGCGCTCGAGGCGGACACCTTTGACGCTTTTCAATACTTCGGCATCGGCAGGCTGTTGGACGGCGGGTGTGCGGCGTTTTTCCAAATCGCTGGCGCGGACGGCTCCCGAACCGGCAGGCAGGCGGTAGAGGTTGCCTTGGTCGGGATTGTTCAAATCGGGCGGGACTTCGAGTTTGATCAGGCGGTGCGACCGGCTTTGGTAGTCGAGCTTGGGCTGCTCGGTCGTGCTGCCGGTGCAGGCAGCAAGCCCGATGAGTGCGAGTGCGGCAATGACGGGTTTGATATGGGTCATCGTGTCATCCTGTGTGATGGATATTAAAGTGTTTGTTGCGTTATGCCGTCTGAACGCTTCAGACGGCATGGCTATATTTAAAGTTGTCCTGAGGCTTTCAGGGCGGCGCGGACTTTTGCCTGTCCTTCTTCCGTCAGAGGAACGAGCGGTAGGCGGACGTGTGGTTCGCATCTGCCCAAGGCGGATACCGCCCATTTCGGTGCGGCAGGACTGGGTTCGCAGAACATGGTGTCGTAAATCGGAATCAGCCGGTCGTTAAGCTCGCGTGCGAGGGCAATGTCGCCTTGCAGCGCGGCGCGGCACATATCGGCAAAGAGCTTGGGTGCAGCGTTGGCGGCTACGGTAATAACGCCGTGTCCGCCGCACAGCATGAACGGCAGGGCGGTATGGTCGTCGCCGGAAAGGACGACGAAGTCTTCGGGCGCGCGGTTGATGAGTTCGATGTTGCTGCCGATGTTGCCGCTGGCTTCTTTCACGCCGACGATGTTGGGGATTTCGGCAAGGCGCAGGATGGTTTCGTTGTTCATGCTGACGACGGTTCTGCCGGGCACGTTGTAGAGTATCATCGGAATCGCGGCGGCTTCGGCAACGGCTTTGAAATGGCGGTACATGCCTTCTTGCGAAGGTTTGTTGTAGTAGGGGACGACGGAGAGGGTGTAATCCGCCCCGGCTTTTTCGGCGGCTTGGGAAAGGGCGATGGCTTCGACGGTGTTGTTCGCCCCTGTGCCGGCGATGACGGGGATGCGTTTGGCAACGTGTTTGACGACGGCTTCGATGACGGCGGTGTGTTCTTCGACGGAGAGGGTGGCGGATTCGCCTGTCGTGCCGACGGCGACGATGCCGTCCGTGCCGTTTTCAATGTGCCAGTCGATTAAGTCGCGGAGTTGTTCGTAATGGATGCTGCCGTCTTGATTCATCGGGGTAATCAGGGCAACCAGGCTACCTTGTAACATACAGAACCTTTTATCAGTTGTGGTGTAGGGGGCGGTAATGCTTCCGATTGTAGCCTACTTTACCGCAGGTGTGAAATCCGGCGGGTTGCGTATGTGGGGCGTTTGCGCCGAAAGGTATGGGGGAAATTGATTTTTCCTGTTGGAAATCATTTTATTATGTCCGACGGTTTATGCCGGTGCCGTCGGATTTATAGTGGATTAAATTTAAACCAGTACGGCGTTGCCTCGCCTTGCCGTACTATTTGTACTGTCTGCGGCTTCGTCGCCTTGTCCTGATTTAAATTTAATCCACTATAAAATGTGGTAAGCGTGTGGGGCAGGCGGATGCCGTCTGAAATGCAAATTGAAGCCGTGCGGCAGATTCGCTACAATCTGCGCTTGGATTTTTCAACCTTTAAAATAAGGAAATACAATGAGCGGTCAGTTGGGAAAAGGTGCGGATGCGCCTGATTTGGTGTACGGTTTGGAGGATAGGCCGCCGTTCGGCAATGCGCTGTTGAGCGCGGTTACCCATCTTTTGGCGATTTTTGTGCCGATGATTACGCCCGCGCTGATTGTGGGCGGCGCGCTGGAACTGCCGGTGGAGATGACGGCGTATCTCGTGTCGATGGCGATGGTTGCGTCGGGTGTCGGCACTTATTTGCAGGTCAACCGCTTCGGGTCGGTCGGCTCGGGGATGCTGTCCATCCAGTCGGTGAATTTCTCGTTCGTTACCGTCATGATTGCGCTTGGCGCAGGGATGAAAGAGGGCGGTTTGACTAAGGATGCGATGATTTCGACGCTCTTGGGCGTATCGTTTGTCGGGGCGTTTTTGGTGTGTTTCTCGGCGTGGCTTCTGCCGTATTTGAAAAAAGTGATTACGCCGACGGTCAGCGGCGTGGTCGTGATGCTGATTGGTCTGAGTTTGGTACACGTCGGCATTACAGATTTCGGCGGCGGCTTCGGCGCGAAGGCGGACGGCACGTTCGGCTCGATGGAAAACTTGGGGCTGGCTTCGCTGGTGCTGCTGATTGTGTTGATATTTAACTGCATGAAAAATCCGCTGCTGCGGATGAGCGGCATCGCGGTCGGGCTGATTGCCGGCTATATCGTCGCGCTGTTTTTGGGCAAGGTGGATTTTTCCGCGCTGCAAAACCTGCCGCTGGTTACGCTGCCCGTACCGTTTAAATATGGTTTTGCTTTTGACTGGCACGCATTTATTGTGGCGGGCGCGATTTTCCTGTTGAGCGTGTTTGAGGCGGTCGGCGATTTGACGGCGACGGCAATGGTGTCCGACCAGCCGATTGAAGGCGAGGAATACACCAAACGCTTGCGCGGCGGTGTGTTGGCTGACGGTTTGGTATCGGTGATTGCGACGGCTTTGGGTTCGCTGCCGCTGACGACGTTTGCGCAAAACAACGGCGTGATTCAGATGACCGGCGTGGCTTCGCGTCATGTGGGCAAATATATTGCCGTGATTTTGGTGCTGTTGGGTCTGTTCCCCGTTGTCGGTCGCGCGTTTACAACGATTCCGAGTCCGGTGTTGGGCGGCGCGATGGTTTTGATGTTCGGCTTGATTGCGATTGCGGGCGTGCGGATTTTGGTCAGCCACGGCATCCGCAGGCGCGAGGCGGTGATTGCGGCAACGTCGGTCGGTTTGGGCTTGGGTGTCGCGTTTGAGCCGGAAGTGTTTAAAAACCTGCCCGTCTTGTTCCAAAACTCTATTTCCGCCGGCGGCATTACGGCAGTCTTGCTGAATTTGGTCTTGCCGGAAGATAAAACCGAGGTGGCGGTTAAGTTTGATACCGACCACTTGGAACACTGATTTTGAAAACGAATGCCGTCTGAAACGGAATCCCTGTTTCAGACGGCATTGTTTTTGAGGCTTACGCTTTTTCGTTTTTCAATACGCGTTGTCGGCGGGTTTCGCTTAATACCATTCCGGCAGACACGGAGACGTTCATGCTTTCGACCATGCCAAACATGGGTATGGATACCAGCATGTCGCAATGTTCGCGCGTGAGGCGGCGCATACCGTCGCCTTCGTTGCCCATTACCCATGCCGCGCTGTCGGGCAGATTGCAATGGTAAAGGTCGGACTCGCCGCCCATATCGGTACCGATAATCCAGATGCCGTATTCTTTCAATTCGCGCAGGGTACGGGCGAGGTTGGTTACGGTGATGTAGGGGACGGTTTCCGCCGCGCCGCAGGCGACTTTGCTGACGGTGGCGTTCAGTCCCGCGCTTTTGTCTTTCGGCGCGATGACGGCGTGTACGCCCATCGCGTCGGCGGTACGCAGGCACGCACCGAGGTTGTGCGGATCGGTGATGCCGTCGAGTATCAGCAACAGCGGCGGTTCGCTGAGGTTTTCCAATACGTCTTCGAGGTGGACGTGGTTTTTGGAGGCATCGATAAATCCGACCACACCCTGATGGCGCGCGCCTTTGCTGATGGCATTGAGGCGGTCGGCATCGGCAAAATATACGCGGATGTTTTCGTTTGCCGCCTTTTCCAACACTTCGCGCGTGCGTGCGTCGGATTTGCCCTCTTGGATGTAGAGTTCGGTAATCGATTTGGGGTTTTGCCACAAACGGGCATTGACGGCGTGGAAGCCGTAGATGGGTCTTTGGTTTGCCATGATGGTGCTTTGTGAAAAGGGTTCAGACGGCATTATAGCAATTTGCCGGTATGCCGTCTGAAGGGGTTAAAACAGGTAGGCGATGTATTTCACCAACAGGATAAACAAGATGGATACGGCGCAGCCGATTTTGAAGGCCGTACCGACGACAAGTCCCAACAGTGTACCCAAGCCCGCTTTACCTGCCTGAAGCATATTGCGCCGATCGATCAGTTCGCCTGCCGCCGCGCCGATAAAGGGGCCGAGTATTAGTCCGGGAAGGGAGAAAAATATGCCGATGATGCTGCCGACCAATGCGCCGCGAACGGCGAGCTTGCCCGCTCCGGTATATTTTGTCCCCCATATGCTTGCCACATAGTCCGTCAGTATGCCGGTCAGGCTGATGAGTCCGACCGTCCACAAAACGCCAGCGCCGTAGATTTGATAGCCGCCGGAGTAGGCGAGCAGCCAGGTTCCGGCAAACATCAATACCAAGCCGGGCAGGGCGGGGTAAACGATGCCTGCCGTACCGACGGCTATCAGGGCGAGGGCGAGGATGACGGTCAGTACGGTCATAGGTTTAACCTTTTCTTTTGTTTTGGAAAAAACGGCTTAATACGGCGCGGCATTCTTCTTGCAGGATTCTGCCCCGTATGGCGGTGTGTGTATTGAGGCGTTTGTCGGCAAACAGGTTGACGACGCTGCCTGCCGCGCCGGTTTTGGGTTCTGCCGCACCGTAAATCACGCGCCTGATTCGTGCCTGTATCAGTGCGGACGCGCACATGGCGCAGGGTTCGAGGGTGATATATATGTCGCATCCGTCAAGGCGGTAGTTTTGCATTTCGCTGCCTGCCTGTGCCAAGGCGTTGATTTCGGCATGGCGGCTGACATTGCAGTCGGCAATGCAGGTGTTGTGTGCCGATGCGATGATTTTGCCGTCTGAAACGATGACTGCCCCGACGGGTATTTCGCCGTTGGCGGCGGATTGTTTTGCTTGGCGCAGTGCTTCGCGCATGAAGTGTTCCATTTCTTCCTGCGGCGGAAAGGCGGCGACGGGCGGATGGTTTTTCAACTCGGCAAGCAGGCGGGCTTTATGCGCTTGGGACATTTCTTGCGGCGGCGTGCCGTCCAGCAGCGACTGAAGCTGCCACAGCGTGCTTTTTGTAAGGGTCAAACCTGATACCTTCAATAACAAGAAGGTTTGAACCGCACCGGTCTGACGCAGGTCGGCAAGCGTGCGTATGCCCAGACTGTGCAGGGCTGCAAGGGTTTTTGGGGCGAGCGGCGGCGTGGTCAGCATATAGTTTATGCACCGAAAAACCGTTTTGCCGCCTCAATCAGGCGCGTGCCTGAAGTGCCGTCTGAAAACGGGTCGGCAACGCAGTCTAAAGGTGTTTTGCGCAACCAAGTTAGTTGGCGTTTGGCAAGTTGGCGCGTGGCGGCAATGCCTTTCTCGACAAATGCCGGGAAATCGGTTTTTCCGTCCAGATATTCCCACGCCTGACGGTAGCCGACGCAGCGGATGGCGGGGGAGTCCGGAGACAGACCGGGATAGAGGCGGCGCAGGTTTTCTACTTCGCCGATAAAGCCCTGTTCAAGCATCAGGTGGAAACGCAGGGCGATGTTTTCATGCAGGCGGGCGCGGTTTTCGGGAATCAGTGCGGCGGTATGCAAATCAAAAGGGAGCGTATGGGAGGTCGGGCTGCCGAGATGTGCACACATCGGTTTGCCGGTTAAATAATAAACTTCCAAAGCGCGTCCGATACGCTGGCTGTCGTTCGGTTTCAGACGGCATGCGGTTTCAGGGTCGACTTTTTGCAGGGTGCGGTAGAGGAAATCCAAGCCGTACATCTGTTTTTGTTCGTCCAAGTCGGCACGCAGGCAGGCATCGGCCTCGGGCAAATCATTCAAACCTTGGGTCAGGGCGTGGAAATACATCATCGTGCCGCCGACAATAAGGGCAGACCTGCCGCGTGAGGAAATTTCCCCGACCAAGCGCGTGCAGTCTTCGACAAAGCGGGCGGCGCTGTATGATTCGGTAGGCGGGATGATGTCGATAAGGTGGTGCGGTACAAAGGAACGCTCGGCATGAGACGGTTTCGCCGTGCCGATGTCCATACCGGTATAGACCAGTGCAGAATCGAGGCTGATGATTTCGACCGGCAGGGTTTCGGCGATTTTGAGGGCGAGCGCGGTTTTGCCTCCGGCGGTCGGGCCGAGCAGGGCAAAGGCTTTCGGGGTCGGCATAACGTTTCAGGTTTGGAAAAATACGGATTATAGCGGAAAGCGCGCCGCCCTTATATTTTGCTTTGAGAAAGCACGCCGACGGCAAGGGGGCGTGTTTACCGTATGCCTTTATATAGTGGATTAAATTTAAACCAGTACAGCGTTGCCTCGCCTTGCCGTACTATCTGTACTGTCTGCGGCTTCGTCGCCTTGTCCTGATTTTTGTTAATCCACTATAAAATTTCAAACCGACGCGCCGGGTTTTCAATATGCCCGCGCCCGATGCCGCCTTGTCTGCAGGCATCGGCGGCAGCGTCCGATTTCTCGGGGAACGCCCGTCCCGGGTATATTTAAAGGTTCGGCGGTGCGGCGTTTTCCGGCGGCAAGGTTTCAGACGGCATCGTCGGCGCATCCGTTAGACAAGGCGTGCGCTTGGGGCGATAATGGCGTTTTGCTTTTTTTGAAAGCCTTGCAATGTCCCGAAACCTGCTTGTCCGCTGGCTTGCCGTCTGCCTGATACCCTTGGCGACGCTTGCCGTTTTCGCTGCCAATCCGCCCGAAGACAAACCCCAGCATCTGATTAACGGCATCATCCTTGCCTGCGAAGCGACGTTTTTGTTCAAATTCATCCTTTTCGACACCATCAAACATCATTTGAAACAAGAGTTTGATTTGAAACGTCAAACTATGTTTCTGTTTGTTCCGATTGTTTTGCTGGTTGTGTATTTGTTCCACTATTTTGGCGCGTTTTAGCCCGTTTCCGTTATTTCTATGAATACTCCTCCTTTTGTCTGTTGGATTTTTTGCAAGGTCATCGACAATTTCGGCGACATCGGCGTTTCGTGGCGGCTTGCCCGTGTTTTGCACCGTGAACTTGGTTGGCAGGTGCATTTGTGGACGGACGATGTGTCCGCCTTGCGTGCGCTTTGCCCTGATTTGCCCGATGTTCCCTGTGTTCATCAGGATATTCATGTCCGCACTTGGCATCCCGATGCAGCGGACATCGATACTGCCCTTGTTCCCGATATCGTTATCGAAACTTTTGCCTGTGACCTGCCTGAAAATGTCTTGAACGTTATTCGCCGGCACAAACCGCTTTGGCTGAATTGGGAATATTTGAGCGCGGAGGAAAGCAACGAAAGGCTGCACCTGATGCCTTCGCCGCAGGAGGGCGTTCAAAAATATTTTTGGTTTATGGGTTTCAGCGAGAAAAGCGGCGGACTGATACGCGAACGTGATTGCCGAGATGCCGTCCGTTTCGATACCGAAGCCTTGCGAGAGCGGCTGATGCTTCCCGAAAAAAACGCGCCCGAATGGCTGCTTTTCGGCTATCGGAGCGAAGTTTGGGCAAAGTGGTTGGACATGTGGCAACAGGCAGGCAGCGCGTTGACCCTGTTGCTGGCGGGTACGCAAATTATTGATAGCCTCAAACAAAGCGGCATCATTCCGCAAAACGCCCTGCAAAATGACGGCGGTGTCTTTCAGACGGCATCCGTCCGCCTCGTCAAAATCCCGTTCGTGCCGCAACAGGATTTCGACCAACTGCTGTATCTCGCCGACTGCGCCGTCATCCGCGGTGAAGACAGTTTCGTCCGCGCCCAGCTTGCCGGAAAACCCTTCTTTTGGCACATCTACCCGCAAGACGAGCATGTCCATCTCGACAAACTCCACGCCTTTTGGGATAAGGCACACAGTTTCTACACGCCCGAAACTGCATCGGTACACCGCCGTCTTTCGGACGACCTCAACGGCGGAGGGGCTTTATCCGCCACGCAACGCCTCGAATGTTGGCAAATCCTGCAACAACATCAAAATGACTGGCGGCAAGGCGCGGAGGATTGGAGCCGTTATCTTTTCGGGCAGCCTTCCGCATCCGAAAAACTCGCCGCCTTTATTTCAAAGCTTAAAAAAATACGCTAAAATAGCGCGTTTATTTACAACCGATTTGATTGGACAATACATGAAAACAGCACAAGAACTGCGCGCCGGCAATGTATTTATGGTCGGCAACGATCCTATGGTCGTTCAAAAAACCGAATACATCAAAGGCGGCCGCTCTTCCGCCAAAGTCAGCATGAAACTGAAAAACCTGTTGACCGGCGCGGCTTCCGAAACCATTTACAAAGCCGACGACAAATTCGACGTGGTCATCCTGTCCCGCAAAAACTGTACGTACAGCTATTTTGCCGACCCTATGTACGTCTTTATGGACGAAGAATTCAACCAATACGAAATCGAAGCCGACAACATCGGCGATGCGTTGAAATTCATCGTTGACGGTATGGAAGACCAATGCGAAGTTACCTTCTATGAAGGCAACCCCATTTCTGTCGAACTGCCCACCATCATCGTGCGCGAAGTCGAGTACACCGAGCCTGCCGTCAAAGGCGATACTTCCGGCAAAGTGATGAAAACCGCGCGCCTGGTCGGCGGCACCGAAATCCAAGTGATGTCCTACATCGAAAACGGCGACAAAATCGAAATCGACACCCGCACCGGCGAATTCCGCAAACGCGCCTGATTTGCCGCACTGAAAAATGCCGTCTGAAAACGTTTCAGACGGCATTTTTTTTATCTTCGCCCCAAGTTTGGATTGAAGTAGATGTTTTTTTCGTAAACGACAATACGCGTGATTTTGCCATTTTCGTCAAAATGGATGTCTAAAAACGGTTTGTCGGGATTGCGTTCACGGTTGGACAGCCGGAAGAGTGATTGGTTTTCAAGCATTTCTCCGTGTATTTTCAGATAGCCGGGCAATTGGCCGATGTCTTGGAAATTGCCGCCAAGTCCGTTGTTGTGCCGGCTCAAATAGGCAGATGTTGCCGAAACTTCAAAATAACGTGCGCGTTTCGGTTCCTCGCCTTGTCCGCGGGTTTCTTGACTGCCCTGTGTCAGCAGCAGCGTCGCTTCTCGGAGGCGGCGTTCCTGTTCCATTATGGCATCTTGTGCCTGCCGGCTGATGGTGCGCGTTCCGTAATGCAAGTCTTCAATTGCCTGTATGATTTTCTGATGGTAGTCGGGATCTTCAGGGCTGATGTCGGGAAACAGCAGCCGCTGTATGTTGTCATAGCCGCCGCCGGGTAAGCCGAAACGGGTTTCCAGTTCGTGATGGGAAAGGGCAAACAGACAGTCCGAGTCGATGTGTTCGGCGATTTGCTGCATGAGATCGTCAATGCCGGCGGCGGGGTGTAGGTCGGTGCAATTTGAAGGAGGCGAGCTTTCTGCCTGTTTGACGTTATCAGGGGCGGATGCGGCCGGTTTCAAATCGGATTG
This sequence comes from Neisseria maigaei, assembly GCF_958267405.1. Classification (NCBI taxonomy): domain Bacteria; kingdom Pseudomonadati; phylum Pseudomonadota; class Betaproteobacteria; order Neisseriales; family Neisseriaceae; genus Neisseria; species Neisseria maigaei. The sequence continues at coordinate 109,286 of NZ_CATQFT010000040.1, forward strand.
GGGCGAAGCGGCAGATGCCGGGGACGAAGCGGCGGATGTGCCGATTTCTTTTGTTTTATCTTCTTTGCTCGGGGAACACGCGGTCAGCATCATTGCGGCAAACCATAAGAGAAGTGATGAGGTTTTGTTTCTCATTCTATTGTTTCCAATATTAAAAAGGCCGTCTGAAACCTGCTGTTTCATTTTTCAGACGGCCTGTTGTTAATAGAACCGAAGAACCTGTTATTGCCGACAAGGTTCTCAACTTATCTTACCCGACGCGGTAAAACGCAAGGCTGCCCAAAAGGTTGGGGAAATGTTTGACCTGTCTGTTGCCCGTCATCACGGCGCGCTCGAGGACGCGGATGTTGTTTTTGGCGCACAACAAATCAAAGTCTTTGAGCGTGCACCAATGGATATTGGGCGTGTCGTACCAATGGTAGGGCATACGTTCGGAAACCGGCATATGTCCACCGAGTGCGATTTGGACGCGGTTGCGCCAGTAGCCGAAATTCGGGAAGCTGACGATTGCCTGTTTGGCAACGCGCATCAGGCAGCGCAGGATTTTTTCGGTATTCTGCATCGCTTGGATGGTTTGGCTCAACACAATCACATCAAAACTTTGATCGTTGAATGCGGTTAAACCTTCTTCCAAATCGGCTTGGATAACATTCACGCCGCGCGACATCGCGGCGATGACGCTATTTGTGTCGATTTCGATGCCGTAGCCGCTGCATTTTTTGTGTTCGACCAAGGCGGCAAGCAGTTCGCCGTCGCCGCAGCCCAAGTCCAAGACGCGGCTGCCTTCGGGTATCCGGTCGTAAATCAGTTGCAAATCATCGCGCAGGTTCATTGCTGACATTCCTTATAAACGTTGTTCATATAGGCGGCGACCGCGCGCATATAGGCTTCGTCTTCCATTAAAAAGGCATCGTGCCCGTGTACGGACTTGACTTCGATATACTGCACGGATTTTTGTGCGGCAATCAGTGCCTTGACCAGTTCGTGCGAACGTTCGGGCGCGAAACGCCAGTCGGTGCTGAAGCTGGCGACAAAGAATTTTGCCTGAACATCCTGCACGGCGCGGGTCAGACTGTTGCCGAAATCCGCCGCAGGATCGAAATAGTCCAAAGCCTTGGTCATCAGCAAATATGTATTGGCATCAAACCGCCCGACGAATTTGTCGCCCTGATAGCGAAGATAGGATTCCACTTCAAATTCAACGCCATAGCCGTATTGATAGCCGTTGGAACGCAAATCGCGCCCGAATTTTTTGCCCAAACCGTCTTCGGCAAGATAGGTAATGTGCCCCATCATACGGGCAATCCGCAAACCGCGCGCGGGAACGGTGTTGCGGCTGCGGTAATGTCCTTCGTTGAAATCGGGATCGGTCAAAATCGCCTGACGCGCCACATCGTTGAACGCGATATTTTGCGTGGACAATTTCGGCGCGGACGCAATCACCAAAGCATGGCGCACGCGATCCGGATAGGAAATCGTCCACTGCAAAGCCTGCATGCCGCCCAAGCTGCCGCCGACAACCGCCGCCCATTGCCCGATGCCGAGATAATCGGCAAGCGCGGCTTGTGATTTTACCCAGTCCTTCACCGTAACCACCGGAAAATCCGCGCCGTATTCCCTGCCCGTTTCAGGATTGATCGACAAAGGCCCGCTGCTGCCGTCGCAGCCGCCCAGATTGTTCAACCCGACCACGAAAAAACGTTCCGTATCAATCGGTTTACCGGGTCCGACCATATTGTCCCACCAGCCCGCATATTTATCCTCCGCCGAATGCCTGCCCGCAACATGATGGTTGCCCGACAGCGCATGGCAGATTAAAACCGCATTGTTTTTTTCGGCATTCAGCTCGCCGTAGGTTTCAATCATCAGATCGAAACGCGGCAAAGTTTTACCGTTTTCCAAAACCAGCGGCACCTCAAACGGAATTTTTCGGGGCGTAACAATGCCTACCGAGGCGTTTTGACTCATATCCTGTTCCAACAAATGCGGCAAAAAGCGTTATTATATCGCAAACGGCATGACTTTTTGACACGGTCGGACAAGCAGCCTGATGCGCTGAAACATCCTTCCCCATGCCGCCGCGCCCGAACCATACTTCTCGCTTCCCGACATGATAGGCAGACTTTTCCGTATTTTTTTCTTTTTCGTACTTGCCGCGCTGATTATCAACCGCCTTTTCAGCCGCAGGCAAAAACGTGCCCTGCACGATATCGCCAAAATCAGCGCATGGGTGCTGCTTGGTGCAGCCGCGGCGACGCTGTTTTGGTATTTGATCATGCTGTATTTCAAACACATTCCAGATTCGTATTGACGGAAAAAATGCCGTCTGAAACGCATTTTTCTGTTTCAGACGGCATTTTTTTGAAAATGGCTTGCGGCAGGAGGTGCTTTACAACCGAAGCAGGAAGGGCAGGGGGTCAGCGTTGGCGTGCTTTAAAACGCGGATTACTTTTGCAGATGACGTAAACTTTGCCCCTGCGCCTGACGATTTGGCAGTCGCGGTGGCGTTGTTTGGCGGTTTTGAGCGAAGACAGAACCTGCATTATTTGTCCTTTCTGAACGATGACATGACGGATTGGAAACGTTGGTTGAACTTGCTGGCGCGTCCTTCGGTGTTGACGTTGCGCTGCTTGCCGGTATAGACGGGATGGGATGCGGAAGAAGTATCCAGCGAAAACAGCGGATATTCTTTGCCGTCTGTCCAAACCATCGTTTTTCCGTGTGTTTCGGCGCAAGAACGAATCAGCCAGCCTTCATTGGCGCTGCTATCGAAAAAAAGGACGGTTCGATAATTATCAGGATGAATATTCGGTTTCATATATTGCCTTGCTTAGAGTGTTATAACATAACAAACTTTATCATAATTTAGAAGGCTTGTACAAGAAAAGCGTATGGTTTTTGCTAAATATTAAAAATTTTCATCATAAACCTGAAAATTTTGAAATTGACTCATATTCGGTGCAACCTTATCATACCGCCTGAAACATCATATAAAAGATAACGAAGGTATGCAGATATGAATTACGCAAAAGAAATCAATGCGTTAAACAACAGTCTTTCCGACTTGAAAGGCGACATCAACGTTTCGTTTGAATTTTTCCCGCCTAAAAACGAACAAATGGAAACGATGCTGTGGGATTCCATCCACCGTCTGCAAACTTTGCATCCTAAATTCGTTTCCGTAACCTACGGTGCAAACTCCGGCGAACGCGACCGCACGCACGGCATCGTCAAACGCATCAAACAGGAAACCGGCTTGGAAGCCGCGCCGCACCTGACCGGCATCGACGCATCCCCCGACGAATTGCGCCAAATCGCCAAAGACTATTGGGACAGCGGCATCCGCCGTATTGTCGCCCTGCGCGGCGACGAGCCGCCCGGTTATGAGAAAAAACCGTTTTATGCCGAAGACTTGGTCAAACTCCTGCGCTCTGTCGCCGACTTCGACATCTCTGTGGCGGCATATCCCGAAGTGCATCCCGAAGCCAAATCTGCACAAGCCGACCTGATTAATCTGAAACGCAAAATCGATGCGGGCGCGAACCACGTCATCACCCAATTTTTCTTTGATGTGGAACGCTACCTGCGCTTCCGCGACCGTTGCGTGATGTTGGGCATCGATGTGGAAATCGTCCCCGGTATCCTGCCCGTTACCAATTTCAAGCAGCTCGGCAAAATGGCGCAGGTTACCAACGTCAAAATCCCGAAATGGCTGTCGCAAATGTATGAAGGTTTGGACGATGACCAAGGCACGCGCAACCTTGTTGCCGCCAGCATCGCCATCGATATGGTCAAAGTCCTGTCCCGCGAAGGCGTGAAAGATTTCCATTTCTATACGCTCAACCGCAGCGAACTGACTTACGCCATCTGCCATATTTTAGGCGTGCGCCCTTAAAGCCGAAAACGGCTTCAGACGGCATCCGAGGCCGTTTGAAAAGCAAAACGCCGCCCCATCCGAGCCATTCTGATTTACAATACCAGCCGATTCGGATTGAACCGGTCCTTACAAAATCCAACTGGAGAGTTCAACATGACAACATTACATTTCTCAGGCTTCCCGCGTGTCGGTGCCTTCCGCGAATTGAAATTCGCACAAGAAAAATACTGGCGCAAAGAAATCAGCGAGCAAGAATTGCTGGCTGTTGCCAAAGACTTGCGCGAGAAAAACTGGAAACACCAAGCTGCTGCCAACGCCGATTTCGTTGCTGCAGGCGATTTCACTTTCTACGACCACATCCTCGACCTACAAGTTGCCACCGGTGCCATCCCTGCCCGTTTCGGCTTCGACAGCCAAAACCTGTCTTTGGAACAATTCTTCCAACTGGCCCGTGGTAACAAAGACCAATTCGCTATCGAAATGACCAAATGGTTCGACACCAACTACCACTACTTGGTGCCTGAATTCCACGCCGATACCGAATTCAAAGCGAACGCCAAACACTACGTCCAACAACTGAAAGAAGCCCAAGCTTTGGGCTTGAAAGCCAAACCGACCATCGTTGGTCCGTTGACCTTCCTGTGGGTGGGTAAGGAAAAAGGCGCGGTTGAATTCGACCGCCTGAGCCTGTTGCCTAAACTGCTGCCTGTTTACGTTGAAATCCTGACTGCTTTGGTTGAAGCCGGTGCCGAGTGGATTCAAATCGACGAACCTGCTTTGGCTGTCGATCTGCCTAAAGAATGGGTAGAAGCCTACAAAGACGTTTACGCCACTTTGAGCAAAGTAAACGCCAAAATCCTGTTGAGCACTTACTTCGGTTCCGTTGCCGAACATGCTGCTTTGCTGAAATCCTTGCCTGTTGACGGCCTGCACATCGACTTGGTACGCGCTCCTGAACAACTGGATGCGTTCGCCGACTACGACAAAGTCCTGTCTGCCGGCGTTATCGACGGCCGCAACATCTGGCGCGCCAACCTGAACAAAGTTTTGGAAACTGTCGAGTCTCTGCAAGCCAAACTGGGCGAGCGTTTGTGGATCTCCAGCTCTTGCTCGCTGCTGCACACCCCATTTGACTTGTCAGTTGAAGAAAAACTGAAAGCCAACAAACCCGACCTGTACTCTTGGTTGGCATTCACCCTGCAAAAAACCCAAGAATTGCGCGTTCTGAAAGCCGCATTGAACGAAGGTCGCGATTCCGTTGCCGAAGAACTGGCCGCCAGCCAAGCTGCCGCCGACTCCCGTGCCAACAGCAGTGAAATCCACCGTGCAGACGTTGCCAAACGCCTGGCCGATTTGCCTGCCAACGCAGACCAACGCAAATCACCGTTTGCCGACCGAATCAACGCGCAACAAGCATGGTTGAACCTGCCCCTGCTGCCGACTACCAACATCGGTTCTTTCCCGCAAACTACCGAAATCCGCCAAGCACGCGCAGCCTTCAAAAAAGGCGAACTGTCTGCCGCCGATTACGAAGCTGCGATGAAAAAAGAAATCGCCTTGGTGGTTGAAGAGCAAGAAAAACTGGACTTGGACGTACTGGTACACGGCGAAGCCGAGCGTAACGACATGGTCGAATACTTCGGCGAACTGTTGAGCGGTTTTGCATTCACCCAATACGGTTGGGTACAAAGCTACGGCTCACGCTGTGTGAAACCACCTATCATCTTCGGTGACGTAAGCCGTCCTGAAGCCATGACTGTCGCTTGGTCTACTTACGCTCAAAGCCTGACCAAACGTCCGATGAAAGGTATGTTGACCGGTCCTGTCACCATTCTGCAATGGTCTTTCGTCCGCAACGATATTCCGCGTTCTACCGTGTGCAAACAAATCGCACTGGCCCTGAACGACGAAGTATTGGATTTGGAAAAAGCCGGCATCAAAGTCATCCAAATCGACGAACCTGCCATCCGCGAAGGTCTGCCTTTGAAACGTGCCGATTGGGATGCCTACCTGAACTGGGCGGGCGAATCTTTCCGCCTGTCCTCTACCGGTTGCGAAGACAGCACCCAAATTCACACCCATATGTGCTACTCCGAGTTCAACGACATCCTGCCTGCGATTGCTGCAATGGATGCGGACGTGATCACCATTGAGACTTCACGTTCCGATATGGAACTCCTGACCGCGTTCGGCGAATTCAAATACCCGAACGACATCGGTCCTGGCGTTTACGATATCCACAGCCCGCGCGTACCGACTGAAGCTGAAGTGGAACACCTGTTGCGCAAAGCCATCGAGGTTGTACCGGTTGAACGTCTGTGGGTGAATCCAGACTGCGGCCTGAAAACACGTGGCTGGAAAGAAACTCTGGAACAACTCCAAGTGATGATGAACGTAACCCACAAACTGCGTGCCGAACTGGCTAAATAAGCAGGGATAACGTGAGCGGATGCCGTCTGAATACTTTTCAGACGGCATTTCTGTTTTCAAATGAGCGTAGGGGAGTTTCTAAGAATTTTTCTCAAATAAGACTTGTTTTTTTTAGGCATGGCTTTATATACTGTAAAAGTTGGTCGAGGTTGGTGATTAATAGTTTTGAATAATTAATATTATTTGAACTATAAATTATACAAATCGACTTATTCGGGGTAGAATGCCCAGCGATTCACAATCATTTCTTAAACCTATCTATTAAGGAGCTCAAAATGGCTTTGCAAGATCGTACCGGTCAAAAAGTACCTTCCGTAGTATTCCGCACCCGCGTCGGCGACACTTGGAAAGATGTGTCTACCGATGATTTGTTCAAAGGCAAAAAAGTAGTCGTATTCTCTCTGCCCGGCGCATTTACTCCGACTTGTTCTTCTTCACATCTGCCGCGTTACAACGAATTGTTCGGCGCGTTCAAAGAAAACGGCGTTGACGCAATCTACTGCGTATCTGTAAACGATACTTTCGTAATGAACGCTTGGGCTGCCGAAGAAGAATCAGACAACATCTACATGATTCCTGACGGCAACGGTGAATTTACCGAAGGTATGGGTATGTTGGTTGGTAAAGAAGACTTGGGCTTCGGTAAACGCTCTTGGCGTTACTCCATGCTGGTTAACGACGGCGTGGTTGAAAAAATGTTCATCGAACCTGAAGAACCAGGCGATCCGTTCAAAGTATCCGATGCAGATACTATGTTGAAATTCGTTGCTCCTGATTGGAAAGCTCAAGAGTCTGTTGCCATCTTTACCAAACCCGGCTGCCAATTCTGTGCTAAAGCCAAACAAGCTTTGCAAGACAAAGGTTTGTCTTACGAAGAAATCGTATTGGGCAAAGATGCAACCGTTACTTCCGTTCGCGCAATTACCGGCAAGATGACTGCTCCTCAAGTCTTCATCGGCGGTAAATACATCGGCGGCAGCGAAGATTTGGAAGCTTACTTGGCTAAAAACTGATAGCTGTTTGCTTAAGGCAGTTTGATTAAACTGTCTGATATACCGGATAGAGTTATTCGGGCGGTTCTACACTACCGCTCCGAATAACTCTATATTTATAAGAGGATTTGGATATTGTTGCACTCAATCGAAATTTTGTTTTTATTTATCTGAATAATGTTTTTGATTGGGAAAATATTTAAATGCCGTCTGAAGCCGATATATTCCGTGTCGGCAGTGTTTCAGACGAAAACGGAAGGACAAAGATTATGAAAAAAATTCAAGCAGATGTCGTCGTAATCGGCGGCGGTACTGCCGGCATGGGCGCGTTTCGCAATGCCCGTTTACATTCGGATAATGTTTACCTGATTGAAAACAATGTGTTCGGCACAACCTGCGCGCGCGTGGGCTGTATGCCTTCCAAGCTCTTGATTGCCGCCGCAGAAGCGCGCCATCACGCATTGCATACCGACCCGTTCGGCGTGCATTTGGATAAAGACAGCATCGTCGTCAACGGCGAAGAGGTCATGCAGCGCGTCAAATCCGAGCGCGACCGTTTTGTCGGCTTTGTCGTGACCGATGTGGAAGAGTGGCCTGCCGACAAGCGCATTATGGGTTCGGCCAAATTTATCGACGAAAATACTGTCCAAATCGACGACCATACCCAAATCACGGCAAAAAGTTTCGTGATTGCTACCGGTTCGCGTCCCGTCATCCTACCGCAGTGGCAGTCTTTGGGCGACCGTTTGATTATCAACGACGACGTTTTCTCATGGGATACGCTGCCTAAGCGCGTTGCCGTGTTCGGGCCGGGCGTTATCGGTTTGGAACTGGGTCAGGCATTGCACCGTTTGGGCGTGAAAGTTGAAATTTTCGGTTTGGGCGGCATCATCGGCGGCATTTCCGACCCCGTTGTTTCAGACGAGGCGAAAGCCGTGTTCGGCGAAGAATTGAAACTGCATCTGGATGCTAAAACCGAGGTCAAACTCGATACGGACGGCAATGTAGAAGTCCATTGGGAGCAGGACGGCGAAAAAGGCGTATTTGTTGCCGAATATATGCTGGCAGCCGTAGGCCGCCGTCCGAACGTTGACAATATCGGTTTGGAAAACATCAATATCGAAAAAGATGCGCGCGGCGTACCCGTTGCCGATCCGCTGACCATGCAGACCAGTATTCCGCATATCTTCATCGCGGGCGACGCGTCCAATCAACTACCCCTGCTGCACGAAGCTGCCGACCAAGGCAAGATTGCCGGCGACAACGCGGGCCGCTATCCGAATATCGGCGGCGGTTTGCGCCGCAGCACTATCGGCGTAGTGTTCACCAGTCCGCAAATCGGCTTTGTTGGTTTGAAATACGCGCAGGTTGCCGCGCAATACCAACCCGACGAATTTGTCATTGGAGAAGTATCGTTTAAAAACCAAGGCCGCAGCCGCGTGATGCTGGTAAACAAGGGCCATATGCGCCTGTATGCCGAAAAAGCAACCGGCCGCTTCATCGGTGCGGAAATTGTAGGCCCTGCCGCCGAACATTTGGCGCACCTGTTGGCTTGGGCGCATCAAATGAAGATGACCGTTCCTCAAATGCTGGAGATGCCGTTCTACCATCCTGTTATCGAGGAAGGTCTGCGTACTGCGTTGCGTGATGCCGATGCGAAATTGAAAGCCTGACCGATATGGCAAAACAATGCCGTCTGAAATTTTTTCAGACGGCATTTTATTTTTGAGGATAGGGTTGGAGGTCGGATGCTGATACCGTGTCGGGAAGGGGGTAAAACTAAAAATCTTTCTTTTAATCTGCTGTTTTCACGCGTGTTTGTCAAAATCTATCAGTTTGTTTTTAAAATACACTGTTCAAAATGGGATAAAACAGGTAAATTAACGTTTATGTAACCCAGTGTAGCAATGGGTTTACGGTTTTTGAGTCGATATATAACTACAGAGGAATTGACTATGTCTGTCAAACCGCGTCCTGTTTATCTGGATTTGCCGAACATCCGTCTGCCGATACCCGGGATAGTTTCCATTCTTCACCGCATCAGCGGGGTCGGGCTGTTTATTATGCTGCCTTTCCTGCTGTATTTCCTGTCCGGTGCCCTGAGTCAAGAGTCTGCATTTGAAACTTACCGTGCCATTGTTTCCCATCCTTTGGTCAAGCTGGTCTTAATCGGCGTATTGTGGGCTTATCTGCACCATTCCCTTGCCGGTATCCGCTTTTTATTTTTGGATGCACACAAAGGTCTTGAGCTGAATACTGCACGGAACACCGCTAAATTTGTCTTTACCGCAGCTTTGGTGCTGACTGTCATTTTGGGAGCGTTGTTATGGTAGAACGTAAATTGACCGGTGCCCATTACGGTTTGCGCGATTGGGCAATGCAGCGTGCGACTGCGGTTATTATGTTGATTTATACCGTTGCACTTTTAGTGGTTCTATTTGCCCTGCCTAAAGAATATTCGGCATGGCAGGCATTTTTTAGTCAAACTTGGGTAAAAGTATTTACCCAAGTGAGCTTCATCGCCGTATTCTTGCACGCTTGGGTGGGTATCCGCGATTTGTGGATGGACTATATCAAACCCTTCGGTGTGCGTTTGTTTTTACAGGTTGCCACCATCGTTTGGCTGGTCGGCTGCCTCGTGTATTCAGTTAAAGTGATTTGGGGGTAAGTATGGGTTTTCCTGTTCGCAAGTTTGATGCCGTGATTGTCGGCGGTGGTGGTGCAGGTTTACGCGCAGCCCTCCAATTGTCTAAATCCGGCCTGAATTGTGCTGTTTTGTCTAAAGTGTTCCCAACTCGTTCTCATACTGTTGCGGCTCAAGGTGGTATTTCCGCTTCGCTGGGTAATGTGCAGGAAGACCGTTGGGACTGGCACATGTATGATACAGTGAAAGGTTCCGACTGGTTGGGCGATCAAGATGCGATTGAGTTTATGTGTCGCGCCGCGCCTGAAGCCGTAATTGAGTTGGAACACATGGGTATGCCTTTTGACCGTGTGGAAAGTGGCAAAATCTATCAACGTCCTTTCGGCGGCCATACTGCCGAACACGGTAAACGCGCGGTAGAACGTGCATGTGCGGTTGCCGACCGTACCGGTCATGCGATGTTGCATACTTTGTACCAACAAAACGTCCGTGCCAATACACAATTCTTTGTGGAATGGACGGCGCAAGATTTGATTCGTGATGAAAACGGCGACGTAGTCGGTGTAACTGCCATGGAAATGGAAACCGGCGAAGTTTATATTTTCCACGCTAAAGCTGTGATGTTTGCTACCGGTGGCGGCGGTCGTATTTATGCTTCTTCTACCAATGCTTATATGAATACCGGTGACGGTTTGGGCATTTGTGCTCGTGCAGGTATTCCGTTGGAAGACATGGAATTCTGGCAATTCCACCCGACCGGTGTGGCCGGTGCGGGCGTGTTGATTACCGAAGGCGTACGTGGTGAGGGCGGTATTCTGTTGAACGCCGACGGTGAACGCTTTATGGAACGTTACGCTCCAACCGTAAAAGACTTGGCTTCCCGTGACGTGGTTTCCCGTGCGATGGCAATGGAAATTTACGAAGGCCGCGGCTGCGGTAAAAACAAAGACCATGTATTGCTGAAAATCGACCATATCGGTGCAGAAAAAATTATGGAAAAACTGCCCGGCATCCGCGAGATTTCCATTCAGTTTGCCGGTATTGACCCGATTAAAGACCCGATTCCTGTTGTGCCGACTACCCACTACATGATGGGCGGTATTCCGACCAACTACCATGGCGAAGTTGTCGTTCCTCAAGGCGACGAATACGAAGTGCCTGTAAAAGGCCTGTATGCAGCAGGTGAGTGCGCTTGTGCTTCTGTACATGGTGCGAACCGCTTGGGTACTAACTCCCTATTGGACTTGGTGGTATTCGGTAAAGCTGCCGGCGACAGCATGATTAAATTCATCAAAGAGCAAAGCGACTGGAAACCTCTGCCTGCTAATGCCGGTGAGTTGACCCGCCAACGTATCGAGCGTTTGGACAACCAAACCGGTGGCGAAAACGTTGATGCATTGCGTCGCGAACTGCAACGCTCTGTACAACTGCATGCCGGCGTGTTCCGTACCGATGCGATTTTAGCAGAGGGTGTGAAACAGGTTATGGCGATTGCCGAGCGTGTAAAACGTACTGAAATCAAAGATAAGAGCAAAGTGTGGAATACCGCGCGTATCGAGGCTTTGGAATTGGACAACCTGATTGAAGTGGCGAAGGCGACTTTGGTGTCTGCCGAAGCGCGTAAGGAATCCCGTGGCGCACACGCTTCAGACGACCATCCTGAGCGAGATGATGAAAATTGGATGAAACACACCCTGTATCATTCGGACACTAATACCTTGTCTTACAAACCGGTGCATACCAAGCCTTTGAGCGTGGAATACATCAAACCGGCCAAGCGCGTTTATTGATGCGTTTTCAGACGGCCTTCGCCTCAAAGGCCGTTTGAAACCTAACCATACCCACATTGAACTGCTTGAATCCATAATACAAAATCATTGGGCAGTTGATGAGAAAAGGAACACTTCTCATGGAAAAAATGAGTTTTGAAATTTACCGTTACAACCCGGATGTTGATGCCAAGCCTTATATGCAGCGTTACGAGTTGGAATTGGAACCGACCGACGTGAAACTTTTGGACGCTTTGGTGCGCCTGAAAGCGCAAGACGATACCCTGTCTTTCCGTCGTTCCTGCCGCGAAGGGATTTGCGGTTCGGACGGTATGAACATCAACGGCAAAAACGGCTTGGCGTGTCTGACCGATTTACGCAGCCTGAAACAGCCTGTCAAAATCCGCCCGTTGCCCGGTCTGCCTGTCATCCGCGACCTGATTGTGGATATGACCCAGTTCTTCAAACAATACCATTCCATCAAACCTTATGTCGTTAACGACAATCCGATTGATGCGGACAAAGAGCGTCTGCAAACTCAGGAAGAGCGCAAAGAGTTGGACGGCTTGTACGAATGTATTTTGTGCGCCTGCTGTTCGACCGCCTGCCCGTCGTTCTGGTGGAATCCCGACAAATTCGTCGGTCCGTCCGGCTTGCTGAACGCCTACCGCTTCATTGCGGACAGCCGAGATACCATCACCAATGAGCGTTTGGATAATTTGAACGATCCGTACCGTTTGTTCCGCTGCCACACCATTATGAATTGTGTGGACGTATGCCCCAAACACTTGAATCCAACCCGTGCCATCGGCAAGATTAAAGAGATTATGTTGAAGCGGGCCGTTTAAGAAATGATGGTTTTTGACGATATTGCCAAACGGAAAATCCGTTTTCAAACCCGCCGGGGATTGTTGGAATTAGATTTAATCTTCGGCAGGTTTATGGAAAAAGAATTCGAGCATTTGAGCGATAAAGAGCTGTCTGAGTTTTCCGAAATCCTTGAATTTCAAGATCAAGAATTGCTTGCCTTGATTAACGGGCATTCGGCAACGGACAAAGGGCATCTTATCCCGATGCTTGAAAAAATCAGACGGGCATGAGGCATCCGAAATCTGCCTGAGGGCAGATTTCAAAATGCAAAGGTCGTCTGAAGGCAAAGAACGTGCTGCGGATGCAGCAACGTGGGTTACAACTTGCAAAGGAGCGATAATATGTCCAAATCAATCAAACTCAACGTACCGGGTCAGGCTAGCTTGGATCTGCCGGTATTGGAAGCCAGCATCGGGCATGATGTGGTTGACATTCGGGGGCTGACAAAAAATACAGGTTTGTTTTCATTTGATCCCGGATTTGTTTCAACCGCAAGCTGTGAGTCTAAAATTACTTACATCGACGGCGATCAAGGCTTGCTTTATTATCGCGGATACCCCATCGAGCAACTGGCCGAAAAGTCCGATTATTTGGAAGTCTGCTACCTGTTGATTTACGGCGAACTGCCGACTCCCGAGCAAAAGGCAGAATTTGACAATACCGTCAGCCGCCACACGATGGTGCATGAACAGCTGACTTGGTTCTTCCGGGGTTTCCGCCGCGACGCACATCCGATGGCGATGATGGTCGGCGTGGTCGGCGCGCTGTCTGCGTTCTACCAAGACAGCTTGGACATTACCAATCCCGAACACCGCAAAATCGCGATTTACCGCCTGATTTCCAAAATCCCAACCATTGCGGCAATGTGCTACCGCTATTCAAACGGTCTGCCGTTCAATTATCCGAAGAATAATCTTTCTTATTCTGAAAACTTCCTTCATATGATGTTCGCCACGCCGTGTGAAGACTACAAACCCAATCCCGTTTTGGCACGCGCGCTCGACCGCATCTTTATTTTGCATGCCGACCACGAGCAAAACGCCTCAACTTCAACCGTCCGTCTGGCAGGGTCTTCGGGTGCGAACCCGTTTGCCTGTATTGCTGCCGGTATCGCCTGCCTGTGGGGTGCTTCGCACGGCGGTGCGAACGAAGCCGTGTTGAAAATGCTGGACGAAATCGGCGATGTGTCCAATGTTGCCGAATATATGGAAGGCGTGAAACAGCGAAAATACCGCCTGATGGGCTTCGGACACCGCGTATACCGCAATATGGATCCGCGTGCCAGCATTATGCGCGAAACCTGCTATGAAGTTTTGAAAGAATTGGGTCTGGAAGACAGTCCGAAATTCAAACTGGCGATGGAATTGGAACAGATTGCGCTGAAAGACCCTTTCTTTATCGAACGCAAACTGTATCCCAATGTCGATTTCTATTCCGGCATCGTCCTGTCTGCGCTGGGCATCCCGACCGAAATGTTTACCGTCATCTTCGCCCTGTCGCGCAGCGTGGGCTGGATTTCGCACTGGCACGAGATGATTAGCGATCCTTCGCTGAAAATCGGCCGTCCCCGCCAGCTTTATACCGGTTCGGAACGCCGCGATTATGTGCCGGCAGGCGAGAGGTAACATACATTAATATATTGTCAAACAGGCAATATCAGAGAACCAGATTGTTTCCCAAATCCGTCTGATTGTAGTCGGATGAAATCAATGCAAGCAATCCGGTTTAAAATAGGGTAGAATAAAATGTCTTTTCAGACGGCATCAGTTCCGCCGTCAGGACGCGGATTTCTACCCTTTGTTTATATTTTAAAGAAAAGAGCGCACGCCATGATGGACGAAAAACTCAATTTCTCTTACCTGTTCGGTTCGAACGCACCCTACATTGAGGAATTGTACGAGGCTTTTTTGGAAAACCCCGATGCGGTTGATGAAAAATGGAAGCAGTATTTCACCGATTTGAGCAAACAGCCGGGGACGGTTGCTGTCGATGTTGCACACACACCGATTCGCGAATCATTTGTTACTTTGGCGAAAAAGAAAATTGCATCTGCCGTTGCGGGCGGTGCGGATGAGGCAATGCTGAAAAAGCAAGTCAGCGTTTTACGGCTGATTTCCGCCTATCGTATCCAAGGCGTGGGTGCGGCACGGCTCGATCCTCTCAAACGTATCCCCCCGCGCGACATTGAAGCCCTTGATCCGAAATTCCACGGTCTGTCTGATGCCGATATGGCGCTTCAATTCAATATGGGAGAGGGTGATTTTGCCAATCGCGGCAAGCTGCCCTTGTCCCAAATCATCAGCAACCTCAAACAAACCTACTGCGGCCACATCGCATTGGAATATATCTATATTCCCAATACCGAAGAGCGTCGTTGGGTACGCAACTATTTTGAAAGCGTATTGTCCACACCGCATTACAATGCTGATCAAAAACGCCGTATCTTGAAAGAGATGACCGCTGCCGAAACTTTGGAACGTTATCTGCATACCAAATATGTCGGTCAAAAACGCTTTGGTGTCGAAGGCGGCGAAAGCGCGATTGCCGGTTTGAACTACCTGATTCAAAACGCCGGTAAAGACGGTGTGGAAGAAGTCATCATCGGTATGGCACACCGTGGCCGTCTGAATGTTTTGGTAAACATTTTGGGCAAAAAACCCGGCGATTTGTTCGCTGAGTTTGAAGGCCGTGCCGAAATTAAACTGCCTAGCGGCGACGTGAAATACCACATGGGCTTCAGCTCCGACATCGCTACGCCACACGGCCCAATGCATGTTTCTTTGGCATTTAACCCATCACACTTGGAAATTGTTAACCCGGTAGTGGAAGGTTCTGCACGCGCCAAGCAGAAACGTTTGGGCGAAAACGGCCGCGATAAAGTCTTGCCCGTATTGATTCACGGCGACTCCGCATTTATCGGTTTGGGTGTCAACCAAGCGACATTCAACCTGTCTAAAACGCGCGGTTATACCACCGGCGGTACGGTTCACATCGTAATTAACAACCAAATCGGCTTTACCACTTCCGATATCCGAGATACTCGTTCGACCGTACACTGTACCGATATCGCGAAAATGGTTTCCGCCCCGGTTATCCACGTGAACGGCGATGATCCCGAACGCGTTTGCTTTGCTATCCAAGCCGCTTTGGATTACCGCAAAAAATTCCATAAAGACATCGTGATCGACGTTGTCTGCTACCGTAAATGGGGCCACAACGAGGGCGATGATCCGACCTTGACCCAACCGATGATGTACAAAAAAGTATCGCAACACCCGGGTGCGCGTGCTTTGTACACCGAGCAACTGATTGCCGAAGGCGTGGTAACCCAAGCCGAGGCCGACGGTTATATCCAAGCCTACCGTGATGCTTTGGACAAAGGCGAACACGTCGAGCAAACAACGTTGAGCAATTTCCAACGCACACAAATCGACTGGAGCAAATACCAAGGCAAAGATTGGCGCGAACACATCGAAACCGGTTTGCCTGCCGCAGACATCGAGCGTCTTACCCAAAAATTTACCGCCGTACCGGAAGGCTTTGCCCTGCATCCGACTGCAAAACGTGTGATTGAAGCGCGTAAGGCAATGGCATCCGGCAAACAGCCTATCGACTGGGGTATGGCGGAAACCCTCGCATACGCCAGCCTTGTAACCAAAGGTCACGGCGTGCGTATCTCCGGCGAGGACTCCGGCCGCGGTACATTCTCACACCGTCATGCAGTATTGCACGATCAAAAACGCGAAAAATGGGACGATGGTACTTATGTTCCTCTGCGCCATATGGGCGAAGGCATGGGCGAGTTCCTGGTTATCGACTCCATTTTGAACGAAGAAGCCGTGATGGCGTTTGAATACGGCTTTGCCTGCTCCGCTCCTGACAAGCTGACCATTTGGGAGGCTCAATTCGGTGACTTCGCCAACGGCGCGCAAGTGACTATTGACCAATTCCTGTCTTCAGGCGAAACCAAATGGGGTCGTTTGTGCGGCCTGACCACCATCCTGCCGCACGGCTACGACGGTCAAGGCCCCGAGCACTCTTCTGCACGCGTAGAACGTTGGTTGCAACTGTGTTCCGAGAACAATATGCAAGTCATCATGCCGTCTGAAGCGTCGCAAATGTTCCACCTCTTGCAACGTCAGGTCTTGGGTTCATACCGCAAACCGCTGGTGATTTTCATGTCCAAACGCCTGTTGCGCTTCAAAGGTGCAATGAGCCCGCTGGAAAACTTCACCGAAGGTTCGACTTTCCGTCCGGTTATCGGCGATACCGCCGAACGCGCAAGCAACGACAGCGTGAAACGCGTAGTCTTGTGTGCCGGTCAGGTTTACTATGACTTGGAAGCAGGTCGTACCGAGCGTAAACTGGAAAATGATGTTGCAATTGTCCGCGTTGAGCAGTTGTATCCGTTCCCATACGACGAGGTTAAAGCCGAACTGGCAAAATATCCGAACGCCAAATCTGTGGTTTGGGCACAAGAAGAGCCGAAAAATCAAGGCGCGTTCTACCAAATCCGCCACCGCATCGAAAACGTTATCAGCGAAGGGCAAAAATTGTCTTATGCCGGCCGTCCAAGCAGCGCATCGCCTGCAGTGGGCTACTCAAGCAAACACATTGCCCAATTGAAACAATTGGTTGAAGACGCTTTGGCGTTGTAAGCCTGGCGGCATTCCGTCTGAGGCTGCTCAGGCGGAATGCTCATATGCAGAATTAAAAACACACAACAGGCCGTCTGAAAGGGCCATTGGAGACACAAAATGATTATTGATGTAAAAGTACCTATGCTGTCTGAAAGCGTATCTGAAGGCACGCTCTTGGAATGGAAGAAAAAAGTTGGCGAAGCAGTTGCCCGTGACGAAATCCTGATCGATATCGAAACTGACAAAGTGGTTTTGGAAGTACCTTCTCCACAAGCCGGCGTATTGGTTGAAATCGTCGCGCAAGACGGTGAGACCGTTGTTGCCGATCAAGTTTTGGCACGCATCGATACCGCTGCTACTGCCGCTGCTGAAGCACCTGCCGCCGCTCCTGCAGAAGCAGCCCCAGCCGCCGCTCCTGCTGCTGCACAAAACAACGCCGCTATGCCTGCCGCTGCAAAACTGGCTGCCGAGACCGGTGTTGACGTGAAAGCATTGCAAGGTTCCGGCCGTGACGGTCGCGTATTGAAAGAAGACGTACAAAATGCCGCTGCCAAACCTGCCGCAGCCGCTGCTCCTGCTGTTGCACTTCCTGCAGGCGCACGTCCTGAAGAACGCGTACCAATGAGCCGCTTGCGTGCCCGTGTTGCAGAACGCCTCTTGGCTTCTCAACAAGAAAACGCCATTCTGACTACATTCAACGAAGTCAACATGAAACCAATCATGGACTTGCGTGCGAAGTACAAAGAAAAATTCGAGAAAGAACACGGCGTAAAACTGGGCTTTATGTCCTTCTTCGTTAAAGCCGCTGTCGCCGCCCTGAAAAAATACCCGGTTGTGAATGCTTCTGTTGACGGCAAAGACATCGTGTACCACGGCTACTTCGACATCGGTATCGCGATTGGCAGCCCGCGCGGTTTGGTTGTGCCCATCCTGCGCGATGCCGACCAAATGAGCATTGCCGACATCGAACAAGCAATTGTTGATTACGCGAAAAAAGCCAAAGACGGCAAAATCGCTATCGAAGATCTGACCGGCGGTACATTCAGTATTACCAACGGCGGTACTTTCGGTTCTATGATGTCTACCCCGATCATCAACCCGCCTCAATCTGCGATTTTGGGTATGCATGCCACTAAAGAGCGCGCCGTGGTTGAAAACGGCCAAGTGGTTGTCCGTCCAATGATGTATCTGGCTCTGTCTTACGACCACCGTATCATTGACGGCCGCGAAGCTGTATTGACCTTGGTAGCCATTAAAGACGCGTTGGAAGACCCGGCCCGCCTGTTGTTGGATCTGTAATCGTTTCAGACGGCCTTTTATTTGTTAATGAAAAGGCCGTCTGAATTTTTATTTAGATGTAGCGTAATGTAGTATCGTGCTACAATAGGCTCAACGAACGATTGAGGCCGTCTGAAACATTTGATTCGAATGAATCGACAGATATGGACTTTCAGACGGCCTTTTCTTAAAACCATCAAAACGCAGTCATTCAAAATAAAAAAGAAACAAAAGTATCGTTTTTATTTTGAGATACTGCCAAAAGCAAAGGATGACACGATGTCTCAATATGATGTAGTAGTGATTGGTGCAGGCCCGGGCGGATACGTTGCCGCCATCCGTGCCGCGCAACTGGGTTTCAAAACCGCTTGCGTTGATGCAGGCGTCAACAAAGCAGGCGATGCCCCTGCCTTGGGCGGTACTTGCTTGAACGTAGGCTGTATCCCTTCTAAAGCCCTGTTGCAATCCAGCGAACATTTCCACGCAGCGCAACACGAGTTTGCCGAACACGGTATCACTGTCGGCGACGTAAAATTCGACGCAGCCAAAATGATTGAGCGCAAAGATGCCATTGTGACCAAACTGACCGGCGGCGTGAAATTCCTGTTCCAAAAAAACAAAGTAACCAGCCTGTTCGGTACTGCTTCCTTTGCCGGTAAAAACGGCGATGCTTACCAAATCGAAGTCGATAACAAAGGTGAGAAAACCGTTATCGAAGCCAAACACGTCATCGTAGCCACTGGTTCCGTACCGCGTCCGCTGCCACAAGTCGCTATCGACAACGTGAACGTATTGGACAACGAAGGCGCATTGAACCTGACCGAAGTGCCTGCCAAACTCGGCGTGATCGGTTCCGGCGTGATTGGTTTGGAAATGGGTTCCGTATGGAACCGCGTGGGTGCAGAAGTTACCATTCTTGAAGCCGCGCCGACCTTCCTGGCCGCCGCCGACCAACAAATCGCCAAAGAAGCCTTCAAATACTTCACCAAAGAGCAAGGTTTGAACATCGAATTGGGCGTGAAAATCGGCGACATCAAATCTGAAGGCAAGGGCGTTTCCGTTGCTTACGAAACAGCTGCCGGCGAAGCCAAAACCGAAGTATTCGACAAACTGATCGTTGCCATCGGCCGTATTCCAAACACCAAAGGCCTGAAC
Source organism: Neisseria maigaei (assembly GCF_958267405.1). Taxonomy (NCBI): domain Bacteria; kingdom Pseudomonadati; phylum Pseudomonadota; class Betaproteobacteria; order Neisseriales; family Neisseriaceae; genus Neisseria; species Neisseria maigaei. The sequence continues at coordinate 128,941 of NZ_CATQFT010000040.1, forward strand.
GCCGAAGTCGTAGGCTTGGAAAAAGACGAGCGCGGCTTTATCAAAGTGGACGGCGAATGCCGTACCAACCTGCCTAATGTATGGGCAATCGGCGACGTGGTCCGCGGCCCGATGTTGGCACACAAAGCCAGCGACGAAGGCGTTGCCGTTGCCGAGCGCATTGCCGGTCAAAAACCGCATATCGACTTCAACAACGTACCGTTCGTGATTTATACCGACCCTGAAATCGCTTGGGTGGGTAAAACCGAAGAGCAACTCAAAGCCGAAGGCGTGGAGTACAAAAAAGGTACTTCGGGTTTTGGTGCAAACGGTCGCGCATTGGCCATGGGCAAAGCCAAAGGTACGGTTAAAGTATTGGCAGATGCCAAAACCGACCGTATCTTGGGCGTACACATGATCGGCCCGGTTGTCAGCGAATTGGTTACCGAAGGCGTGACTGCGCTCGAATTCTTCGCCAGCAGCGAAGACATCGCCCGCATTATCCATGCCCACCCAACCTTGTCCGAAGTGGTTCACGAAGCTGCCTTGGCGGCTGACAAACGCGCTTTGCATGGCTAATCAGGTCAAGTAAAGCATAAAAGGTCGTCTGAAAAAGTTTCAGACGACCTTTTCGGAAAGATGAATATTCGGAAAATGTTTTTGATTTAAATTAGACTTTTGATAGATTCTATTCTTTGGTATAAATTATTGTTGTATTTGAAGTGAAATTTCATAGGTTAATTTTTATTGATGAAAGATATTTATGGCATATATTAATATACTCGCGGGAAGTTTTCAGTCTTGTAAAGCTAGATTTGATAAAAATTTCATTACAATACCTAAAATAGGAAAAATTGCGCTACTCGATATTCAATCTTATGAAGTGACAGATGGTGATGTTATCGAAATCAAGCTGTTCGATGGTAGGAAAATGCTCATTGAAAAAAGCGATTCTTTTTTGAAGACTATTAAAACAGCTTTATATAATGAACCAGAGAATGATGAAGAAAGAACAAAACTTTACCATCAACGTAAAATTGAAGATAAAATTAAGACCGAAAGAAAGAAAAAAATTAAAGTAATAGGTGTTGGAGTTTTTGTATTATTTGTTGTTGCTATGTGTTCAATCCCGAAAAAAGAATTAACACCGGAAGAGCAGGCAGAAATAGCTAAAGTTAGGGCTGAAAAAAATGCTGAAGAAGCAAGAAAAGATAAAGAACGAGAAGAATTTGAGAAACATCAAAAAATTACAGTGATATCACAATCTTTGGTGCGTAATAGTTTAAAAGACCCCGATTCGGCTGAATTTAAGAATCAAGATGGACAGTGTGGGGAAGTAAATTCTAAAAATGGTTTTGGTGGTTATACTGGATTTACTCGGTACATTGTTGTAAATGAGAATTTAATTGCTCTTGAAGGGGAGAATATGAAAAGTAGTGAATTCTCAAAAATTTGGAATAAAGTCTGTGTTAAAAAATAGTATTCTAATCCACTATATGATTTGATTTTTTAAGATTAAATTCACAGACAGCATTTAATTATGAATAAAGAAGTAATCGGTATCCTGTTTATACCGATGGGCATCATCAGCATGTGTATGGCCGCATTGTGGCAGATGTATGTGATGATGACCGAAACTTATACGCTCAACCGTTTCAAAGATAAAGAATTGGTTTGGCGCGTAGCATTGTTGTTTATCAGTTTCAGCCTTGCCGTTTACCTGCTCTGCCCGAATTCGCGTAAAAAAGGCATCGTCTTTTTTATTCTCGGAGTAGGCGGCGCGGTTATGTATTTGTTGGCGCGGATGTGGCTGCCTTTCAGTAAACAATAGTGCCGTCTGAAAATATAGGATTGTCCGCAGGGGCGATTCTTAAGACCCACTCACCTTTAAGGAGAAATCCATGAATCTACACGAGTATCAGGCTAAAGAACTGCTGGCTAGCTACGGTTTGCCCGTACAAGGCGGTATTTTGGCACACAACGGCGAAGAAGCCGCTGCAGCTTACGACAAATTGGGCGGCAAATTCGCTGTTGTCAAAGCACAAGTACACGCCGGCGGCCGCGGTAAAGCGGGCGGCGTAAAAGTCGTTAAAAGCCGCGAAGAAGCTAAAGAAGTGGCTGAAAGCCTGATTGGCACCAACTTGGTAACTTACCAAACCGATGCCAACGGCCAACCTGTCAACAGCGTTTTGGTTTGCGAAGACATGTATCCGGTTCAAACCGAGCTGTACTTGGGCGCAGTGGTTGACCGTTCTACCCGCCGCGTTACATTCATGGCTTCTACCGAAGGCGGCGTGGAAATCGAAAAAGTTGCTGCCGAAACTCCTGAAAAAATCTTCAAAGTAACCGTTGATCCGCTGGTCGGCCTGCAACCTTGCCAAGCTCGCGAAGTTGCCTTCCAACTGGGCTTGAAAGACAAACAAATCAACGAGTTCGTCAAACTGATGACCGGCGCGTACAAAGCGTTTATCGAAAACGACTTCGCACTGTTTGAAGTAAACCCATTGGCAGTTCGCGAAAACGGCGCGCTCGCCTGCGTGGACGGCAAAATCGGTATCGACAGCAACGCGCTCTACCGCCTGCCGAAAATTGCCGCTTTGCGCGACAAATCTCAAGAAAACGAACGTGAGCTGAAAGCTTCCGAATTCGACCTGAACTATGTTGCCCTGGAAGGCAACATCGGCTGTATGGTGAACGGTGCCGGTTTGGCGATGGCTACTATGGACATCATCAAACTCAAAGGCGGCCAACCTGCCAACTTCTTGGACGTTGGTGGCGGCGCAACCAAAGACCGCGTGGTTGAAGCGTTCAAACTGATTTTGGAAGATAAATCCGTTAAAGGCGTTTTGATCAACATCTTCGGCGGTATCGTACGTTGCGACATGATTGCGGAAGCCATCGTGGCAGCCGTTAAAGAAATCAACGTCAACGTTCCTGTCGTTGTTCGTTTGGAAGGTAACAACGCCGAACTCGGCGCGAAAATTCTGAACGAATCAGGTCTGAAACTGACTTCCGCCGACGGCCTGAATGACGCAGCCGAAAAAATTGTTGCAGCCGTAAACGCCTAAGGAGAAAAGAATGAGCGTATTGATTAATAAAGACACCAAAGTATTGGTTCAAGGTTTCACCGGTAAAAACGGTACTTTCCACTCCGAACAAGCTCTGGCTTACGGCACTAAAGTTGTCGGCGGCGTTACCCCGGGTAAAGGCGGTCAAACCCACCTGGATCTGCCTGTATTCAACACCATGAAAGAAGCCGTTAAAGAAACCGGCGCGGATGCATCCGTAATTTACGTTCCCGCTCCGTTTGTGTTGGACTCTATCGTTGAAGCAGTTGATTCAGGCGTAGGCTTGGTTGTTGTGATTACCGAAGGTGTGCCAACTCTGGACATGCTCAAAGCCAAACGTTATTTGGAAACCAACGGCAACGGTACCCGCTTGGTCGGCCCTAACTGCCCGGGCGTGATTACTCCGGGTGAGTGCAAAATCGGCATTATGCCGGGCCACATCCACACTCCCGGCCGCATCGGCATCATTTCCCGTTCCGGTACATTGACTTACGAAGCCGTGGCACAAACCACCAAACTGGGCTTGGGTCAATCAACCTGTATCGGTATCGGCGGCGACCCGATTCCTGGTATGAACCAAATCGACGCACTGAAACTCTTCCAAGAAGACCCAGATACCGACGCCATCATCATGATCGGTGAAATCGGCGGTACTGCGGAAGAAGAAGCAGCCGAATACATCCAATCCAACGTAACCAAACCCGTCGTCGGCTACATCGCAGGTGTTACCGCTCCTAAAGGCAAACGCATGGGCCACGCCGGTGCGATTATCTCCGGCGGCAAGGGTACTGCGGAAGAAAAATTCGCCGCTTTCGAAAAAGCCGGCATCGCTTACACCCGCAGCCCTGCCGAGTTGGGCACTACCATGCTGGAAGTGTTGAAAGCAAAAGGTTTGGCATAATCAGGTTTGACAACTGATTGAACATCAAATGCCGTCTGAAACCGGAAATCGGGTTTCAGACGGCATTTTGTTTGTCATTTCAAAAAGAGGCAGCCTCAACATACCCACATTATTTTTTGCCTTTTGAGGCAGTCAGAATATTTATCGGTCAAACAGGAGCAAACCTGTAAGTCAGGTTGCACACGCCTTGTTTGAAGTCAGGGAATGATAAGTATCGCATTTGAAAAGACTAATATTATTTTTTGCGGGATTCTGTTTTAGCACGCGACATTCCTTGTTTGATAGGATTGGAATGGATGTAGTCCGCACGATGCTGCAAATCCGTTTCGTCGCGCACGGTGTGTCCGTAAAAACGCCGTTGCCAAATACCGCGTTCGTGCCGCCGCTGTTTGTCGGCGGATAAGTTTTTAGTATGAGGGGAATATGCGGAGAATTTGGTTTTAATCAGCCGCCGGAGTAGGGAATAATCCGCATCATCGGGCGGCAGCGTCCAAATGGCGTGAATGTGGTTTGGCAGCACGCATATGGCGACGGTTTCAAAGGGATATTGTTTTTGCACATCCATATAGGCTGCCCGCGAAGCCGATATGTCCGACAAGCAGGCGCGATTTCGGGGCGGAGGGTTTGACAGTGAAACAGAATGTGCCGCCGACAATGAAGTTTCTGCGATAACGCGCCATAGGATTTTTGTTTGTGGTTTGGGTGTTGAAAAAGGAATGGTTTGTTGTTTAAGGTTTTAACTTCGTTGAAGCTAGCGCTTTCAGACGACATTGGAGGCCGTCTGAAAGCGCTAGCTTCAACGAAGTTAAAAGTTGAAACGGCAAACCGTCAATCAAGCAACCGCGTGCGTGCGTACCGCATACACCCTATGGTTGCTACTCTTGCTACTAATTAAATGTTTTCCCAAGATTTAAAGATTTCGTTAAACTATAAAACACTTGATAACGTAAGTTAAATTTAATTTGTGGAGAAATATTTGCATAATTCCGATCTTTGAAACACCAATGAATATGTCTTTTACCATCTTCAGTATCTTCCAAAAATGAAATCACATTTAAATCAAATAAAAATTGTAAAAATTCATTAGCAGTAGACATAAATTTTGGTTTTATAGCACTAGTAGATTCTAAATCTTTAATTAAATTTTTGAATGAATTAGAGTATTCTTCATAAGTGAATTCAGTACTTCCATTTAAATATGTGAAAAATTTAAGAAAGTGATTATATTCATCTTCGCTATAATAGAATAAAAGATTATCTTTAATTTCACCTAGTAAATAATTTGAATAATCTCTTCTAAATCTAGTATCAGTAAAACTACCCTCTTCAAATTTTTCAATATTATCAGTACTATTCTTACGCAATAGTTCAATCATTTTTAAAATATCTCTTGGTCTGTAATATGAATTTCTTAAAAAAGATATAAAAGAAGTATTTGTTTGATAAATTTCTGGATCATGTAAATCTGGTGCATTCCATGGAAAATAGTAATCCCATGCTTGACCAAAATCTAATTTAGATACTTGTTGTGCATTAAGTAAACGATCAAATATTGAAAATATTTTAGATCTTCTAAAATTCTTATAATCTGTTCTCCAATCTAAAAATACTGAATTATCAGATAATTTAGCATTCGTGTTGTGCAAACCTAGAATGTTAAAAATATCAGGGCGGATGAGTAAAACCACTCTAATTCTACCTTTACTATCTTTGATATTTGGAAAAAATTCAGTATTTAACCACCAAATTGCATCTGCTAATCCTTTAATGCATTCTTGATACTCATCAAATGGAATATTATTAGGTCTAATATCAATGCCATCAATAAACAGCAATTGATTCTTGGATAATTTAAGTTGGTTAATTGCTTCTTCAAATTTTTTCTGGATATAGTGAAGATTAGTAGCAAATTTCTTATCTGTGAACGTTAATTCTGAAGAATTATCAATACCTAATTTAGCAAAATCTTTATACATCAATTCAGCGAATTCTTTTGAATTTTCAACTATTTGTATTGCTTGCAATATTTCAGGCTTAAAAGCATTGGCAGAATATTTGTCTATGCATTCATTTAATGTTTTGAATTTCATAAAATTAAAAATGGATTTTTCTGAAACCAAGATTTGTTTTGATATTAATAAATATAAAATTACTTTCCAAATATCCTCATAATCAGACAATTCTAACTGCCTATCTCTCTTTAATTTTATAAATTTTAAATAATCTGTTGCTTTTATAAACTTAGTTTCTGAATGAATGTTTTTATAATCATTATTGCTTAAGTATGTAGCATAAGCCGTTTTTCCTGTTCCTTTTTCTCCGATAAGGAACGAAACATTAGAATTGCATAATTCATCTAGATAATCACCTTTAACAAAAATTTGATTAAAAAATTCTTTTTTATCTCTTTGTGTATAGTTTTTTGCATCAAGATAACCAATATCTAACTGCTTTACCGTTTTCATAGAAGCTCCCATTAATTAAGTTAAAAAAACAATTGCGCCCTGTTACAAAATATTCTTTAAATATTTCCCAGTATAACTGCTTTCCGCTTTCGCTACATCTTCAGGTGTACCACAAGCCACAATCCTCCCTCCGCCATCGCCTCCCTCGGGCCCTAAGTCCACAATCCAATCGGCAGTTTTAATCACGTCCAGATTATGTTCAATAATCACAATCGAGTTGCCTTTGCCTTTCAGACGACCTATTACTTCCAGCAGCAGGGCGATGTCGGCGAAGTGTAGGCCGGTGGTAGGTTCGTCGAGGATGTAGAGCGTTCTGCCGGTGTCGCGTTTGGAGAGTTCGAGGGCGAGTTTGACGCGTTGGGCTTCGCCGCCGGATAGGGTGGTGGCGGACTGGCCGAGGCGGATGTAGCCTAGGCCGACATCCATCAGGGTTTGCAGTTTGCGCGATACGGTGGGGACGGCATCGAAAAATTCGCGGGCTTCTTCGACGGTCATGTCGAGGACTTGGCTGATGTTTTTGCCTTTGTATTGGATTTCGAGGGTTTCTCGGTTGTAGCGTTTGCCGTGGCAGACTTCGCAGGGGACGTACACGTCGGGCAGGAAGTGCATTTCGACTTTAATCACGCCGTCGCCTTGGCAGGCTTCGCAGCGGCCGCCTTTGACGTTGAAGGAGAATCGGCCGACGTTGTAGCCGCGTTCGCGCGAGAGGGGTACGCCGGCGAAGAGTTCGCGGATGGGGGTGAACAGGCCGGTGTAGGTGGCGGGGTTGGAGCGTGGGGTGCGGCCGATGGGGGATTGGTCGACGTTGATGACTTTGTCGAGGTGTTCGAGGCCGCGGATGTCGTCGTATGGGGCGGGCTCTTCTTGGGCGCGGTTGAGTTCGCGGGCGGTAATTTTGGCGAGGGTGTCGTTAATCAGGGTGGATTTGCCGCTGCCGGATACGCCGGTGATGCAGGTAATCAAACCGAGCGGCAATTCGAGGGTAACGTTTTTGAGGTTGTTGCCGCGCGCGCCTTTGAGGACGAGCATTCGGTCGAGATTGACGGGCGTGCGTTCAGACGGCACGGCAATGGATTTTTTGCCGCTGAGATATTGTCCGGTAACGGATTTTTCGCATTTGGCGACGTTTTCGGGCGTGTCAGCAATCAGTACGTTGCCGCCGTGTTCGCCTGCGCCAGGACCCATATCGACGACGAAATCAGCTTCGCGGATGGCGTCTTCGTCGTGTTCGACCACAATCACGCTGTTGCCTAAATCGCGCAGGCGTTTGAGTGTGGCGAGCAGGCGGTCGTTGTCGCGCTGGTGCAGGCCGATGGAGGGTTCGTCCAAAACGTACATTACGCCGGTCAGGCCGCTGCCGATTTGGCTGGCGAGGCGGATGCGCTGGGCTTCGCCGCCGGAAAGGGTTTCGGCGGAGCGGCTTAAATTCAGGTAATCCAGCCCGACGTTAATCAGGAAGCCGAGCCGCTCGGTGATTTCTTTGAGGATTTTTTCGGCGATTTGTTTTTTGTTGCCGTCCAAATCCAGAGTTTCGAAAAATTGGTGGGTTTTGGTCAGCGGCCAGGCGGAGACTTCGTGCAAGGGTTCGCCGCTGACGTAAACGTAGCGGGCTTCTTTGCGCAAACGTGCGCCGCCGCAGCTCGGGCAGGCGCGGTGGTTTTGGTATTCGCGCAGTTTTTCGCGCACGGTTTCGCTGTCGGTTTCGCGGTAGCGGCGTTCGAGATTGGGGATGATGCCTTCGAAGGCGTGGCTGCGGTTGAAGGTGGTGCCGCGTTCGGATAGGTAGGTAAAGTCGATGACTTCTTTGCCCGAGCCGTGCAACACGACTTTTTTCACTTTTTCCGGTAGGCTTTCCCAAGCGGCGTTGACATCAAATTTGTAATGATGCGCCAGCGATTGAATCATTTGGAAATAGAATTGGTTGCGTTTGTCCCAGCCGTCAATCGCGCCTGCTGCTAAGGATAATTCGGGATGGGCAACCACTTTTTCGGGGTCGAAAAAGTTGGTGTTGCCCAAGCCGTCGCAAGTCGGGCAGGAACCCATCGGGTTGTTGAAGGAAAACAGGCGTGGCTCTAATTCAGGCAGGCTGTACGAACACACGGGGCAGGCGAAACGCGCGGAAAACCAATGCTCTTCGCCGCTGTCCATTTCCATCGCCAACGCGCGCTCGTTGCCGTGGCGCAGCGCGGTTTCAAAACTTTCCGCCAGCCGCTGTTTGATGTCCGCCTTCACTTTCACGCGGTCGATGACGACGTCGATATTGTGTTTGATGTTTTTTTCCAGCTTCGGCACTTCGTCAAGCTGATAGACCTCGCCATCCACGCGCACCCGCGCAAAACCCTGCGCCTGCAAGTCGGCAAAGAAATCGACAAATTCGCCCTTACGCTCGCGCACTGCCGGCGCAAGAATCATCACGCGCGTGTCTTCCGGCAGCTTCAACACGGCATCGACCATCTGCGACACGGTCTGGCTGGACAGCGGCAGATTGTGTTCGGGGCAATACGGCGTGCCGACGCGGGCGTACAAAAGACGCAGGTAATCGTGGATTTCCGTTACCGTGCCGACGGTGGACCGCGGATTGTGGCTGGTGGATTTCTGCTCGATGGAAATTGCGGGCGACAGGCCTTCGATCAAATCGACATCGGGTTTGTCCATCATCTGCAAAAACTGCCGGGCATAGGCGGAAAGGCTCTCGACATAACGCCGCTGCCCTTCGGCATACAGCGTGTCGAACGCCAGCGATGATTTGCCGCTGCCTGACAATCCTGTTATCACCACGAGCTTGTGGCGCGGAATGTCCAAATCGATGTTTTTCAAATTATGCGTGCGCGCGCCGCGGATGCGGATGGTTTCGTTGTCGTGTGAATGTTTGGGATGATGGTTGCACATAATGGATGCCGCCTGAAAAATAAAGGAAAACCAATATTGTAGCACTTTCTCGGATGCCGTCTGAAGCTGCGTTCAGACGGCATTTGTCGGCGGAGTACGGCAGATTCCGCTATAATGTCGGCAATTTTAACCCGCTTGAACAAAAGGATGACAAATGAACCGTCTTTACCCCCACCCGATTATCGCCCGTGAGGGCTGGCCGATTATTGGCGGCGGTTTGGCTTTGAGCCTGCTGGTGTCGATGTGCTGCGGCTGGTGGTCTTTGCCGTTTTGGGTGTTTACTGTATTTGCCCTACAGTTTTTCCGCGACCCTGCGCGTGAGATTCCGCAAAATCCTGAAGCGGTGTTGAGCCCTGTTGACGGCCGTATCGTGGTGGTCGAGCGCGCACGCGATCCGTATCGTGATGTTGATGCTTTGAAAATCAGTATTTTTATGAACGTGTTCAACGTGCATTCGCAAAAATCGCCTGCCGATTGTACGGTAACGAAAGTGGTCTATAACAAAGGCAAATTCGTGAATGCGGATTTGGACAAAGCCAGCACGGAAAATGAACGTAATGCGGTGTTGGCGACTACGGCTTCTGGTCGTGAAATTACTTTTGTTCAAGTGGCCGGTTTGGTGGCGCGCCGTATTTTGTGCTACACCCAAGCAGGTGCGAAACTGTCCCGCGGCGAACGCTATGGCTTTATCCGCTTTGGTTCGCGCGTGGATATGTATCTGCCTGTCGATGCGCAGGCGCAAGTGGCGATTGGCGATAAAGTTACCGGCGTAAAAACCGTATTGGCGCGTTTGCCGCTGACTGATCCTCAAGGCGAGCCTGCTTTACAAGCTGCTCCGGTTGAAACAGCGGCAAACCCATCTGCCGAACAACGGCAAATCGAGGCAGCGGCGGCTAAGATTCCGGCGGCTGTGCGTGATGTGTTGAAAGATTAATAGTCAGTTTTAAATGATTGGTTAAAACAAGAAAAAGGTTTTCAGACTGTCGTCTGAAAACCTTTTTTGTTTGCCTAAAAACGGCAAAACAGGTTGAAGTCGATGCGGGTGATGAGGCTGTGTTCGAGTTTGGGATCGGAGAGGCTGTGCCATTGTCCGAGCAGGACGGCTTCATGGACAACAGGGGATAGGCGGGACGACCGCGGTGGTCTCGGAGGTAACGGGTTCTTTGACGATTCAGGTACTGTTCGATCGGCTGCCAATCAATCACCTGATCCAACTTCAATAGTGGGAAGCGGTCGATGTGTTTGGCAATCATGGCTTGGGCGGTTTGCCGGAAGAAGGTGCTCATGGAAAATCCCCTAAATGTCTTGGTGGGACTTTAGGGGATTTTGGGGAATTTTACAAAGGTCTCAGGCAGCCTGAAATGGGTTTTCAGGTTGCCTATTTGGTTTGTTTCGTTTTAACTTGCGGTACGTTGGTGGGACTTAATTCAATCGTGATGTTGTTTTGAATGGGCTGCTGTTGCATTGGCGTGTATTGCACTGGTGTGTGTTGCACTTTATCGCTGACATGGTTGGTACATTGATAGCGTTTTTCAAATCGCCAAATCAGACACGGCACTTTGGCATTGGCGCGTGCGGGAGTTGCCATGCAGCTTCGTGTTGAACCGCCAAACGCCTCGGCACTGTTGTAACCCCAAACTCGGCAACGAGTTTTCGCCACCTCGTTATCTTGTCCTATGCGGGGTATTAAGCGGGAGCGGAAATTTTGCTCATAAGCCAAAGTAACCGTACCATCAGCGTGGCTGCCATCAATTGCCTGCCATTCGGGCAGTCGCACGGAACGCACACCGCATCCAGTTAAAAAACATACTACAATCAACAAATAAGGTTTCAATTTTATTCCTTCTGAATTTATAAACGAAAAAATAACAAAGCAGCTTATTTATTAATTATAGTAAAAAAAAAAAAAAATACGTCAAGATTAATTCATATCGGACGGCTTAAAACATGGCTTTTTGTTTGGGGCCGACGTAGATTAGCAGCAGTAGGTCGGATTCTCGAATCCGACATTTTGATTTCAAGGGAACTTTTGGTGTCGGATACAAGTATCCGACCTACGGGTGTTTTTCAGGCTGCCTGCGTTTCCGATTTTAAAACTTCACGTTCACGCCGCCGGTAAAGCTGCGGCCCATTTGCGGTGTATCAGAGAGGAAGCTGCTGTGGGCGTAAACGGACTGATTGAGCAGGTTGTCGGCTTTGACGTACCAATTCCACTCGCCATAGCGCGTATTACGGCGGTAGTTTGCGCCGAGGTTGAGCATATGGTGTCCGGGCGTGTGCGTTTCGTAGCGGGCGAGTTTGTTTTGGGCGAACACGCGGTAGTAGTCGAGATGGGCATCGATGCGGTCGGTCAGCGCGGCATTCAGGTGGAAGCCGAGCCGTGCGACCGGAACGCGGGGCGCGTTCTGGTCGGCTTGTGCGATGAAGGGACGCTTGTCGTTGCCATCCCCCCTGCCGGGCAGGGATGGCAGGTTTTTCAGACGGCCTCGAACATAGTCGCCGGAAACGCCGATGCGGTAGCGCGGTGTCGGTTTGAAGTAGATTTCGCCTTCCGAGCCGTAGAAGTCGGCGCCGGATTGGTTGTAGCGTACGAGCTTCATTTCGCTGTCGTCTTCGATGGATTTGGGGCCGCGCCCGTCGTTTAAGGTTTGGGCGTAAATGTAGTTGCCGAAGCGGTTGCGGTAGAGTGCCAGATTGTATTGCCAGCGGTCGCCTTCGTAGCCCAACGCGAGTTCGATGTTGTTGGAACGCTCTTTGTTGAGGTGTTTGTTGCCGACTTCAAAGGTGTTGGTGGCAACGTGTTTGCCGTGTGCGTACAGCTCTTGCGTTGACGGCAGGCGTTCCTGATGGGAGGCGGTCAGGCTGAGTTTGTGTTGTGGCGTGAAATACCAGTTGCCCGAAAGTGCGAACGAGCGGGCGGTTTGGCGGTGCGCGCCGAGGTCGGGCAGGGGCTGGTTGTAGTAGTTTTCCCGATCAATCAATGCCTTGTCGTACCGGATAGATGCTTTTTGTTTTTCCACGCGTACGCCGCCTTCAAGCGTGAAGTTGTCCCAGTTTGCCTGTTCTACACCGAAAAAGCTGTAATGGCGCACATTGTTGTCAATCAACATCGGTTGTTGGACGGTTTCGGGAATGGCGGAAAGCGCGCTGGATTTTTGTCCCAAATATTGCACGCCCCAGCTGCCTTTCAGACGGCCTATGGGTTGGTGGCGCAGCTCGATACGGGCGTTGTGTGTTTTGTTGTTGAAGAAGTTTTCTACTGCATCGCCTGCTTTTTCGTCGTGGTGGTAGTCGTTGCGGTTCAGGTGTACGCGCAGGGCTTCAAAACCGGGGAGAGGCTGCTTCCATTCGGCGCGGAGTTCGTAGCGTTTGTTGCGCAGGTCTATCCACGGTCTGCCGTTGTGTGCATGGGCGTGTGCATTATCGTCGTCGTGGAAGCCGCAGCTCAAGCCCGGATTGTCGTAATCGATGTCTTCTTCGGTCAACAGGTGCGGATAAAGCTGCAAATAGCGTTTGTTAATCAAACTCTTCTGCCAGATGATGTCGGCGTGGCAATCATCGTATTCGTGGCTGTGGGCAGGCAGGCCGTATTGGTCTCGGCGGTCGCTATACGCCACGCCGATAAAGCCTTTTTCGCCAACCCAAGACAGCCCGATGCTGCCTGTTTGCGAATCGGCGTGGCTGTCGGGCAGCCGTTTCAGATTGCGGTAACGCGGTACGGTGTAATCGCCCGATTTGCGGTACAAGCCTTCGGTATGCAGCACGAAGTTTTTGCCTAAACCGATATTGATGCCGCCGGACGTGAGTTTTTCCAGATTGCCGCTGCTCAAACGCAGCCCCAGTTCGCCCGATACGCCGTTTGCAGGCATTTTTTCGGGAATTTTGCCATCGGCAACATCGACCAAACCGGCCACATTGCCCGAACTATATAAAAGCGTAACCGGCCCGCGCAGGATTTCAACCTGTTGCGACAAGGCGGTATCTACCATAATGGCGTGATCGGGCGAAAAGTCTGCCATGTCGCCTGTTTCGCCGTGATGGTTCAATACTTTAATCCGCCTGCCCGTTTGACCGCGAATAACGGGAGCGGACGCGCCGCCGCCGTATTGCGAAGCGTGGATGCCCGGAACGCCGTCCAAAGCGTCGCCCAAGTTGACGGCTTTTTGGCGCAAAGTATCGCCGGAGATGATTTTATCGGAGGCGGTTGAAGTGTGTAACAGTCCCGAAGTCGCGCGCGGACGGCTTTTGCCGACGACGCTGACCGTTTCCAAGTCCACCGATTGCTCGGTTTCATGTGCTAGGGCGGGGGGGGGGGGGGGGCTGG